>PMOU01000492.1 GCA_003161205.1 Actinomycetota bacterium
CCGACCAGGTCGGCGGCGTCCTCGCCCTGGTACCTGTCATCAGTGATCACCACCGCGACCGGCTCGCCCACGAACCGGACCGTGTCGGTGGCGAGCAGTGGCTCGGACCACGGCCCGCCCAGCGGCATCGGTCCTTCGCCCACGCCGTCGCCGCTGCCCGGCGGCGGCGCCAGGTCGTCCATGTCCTGGGCGGTGAACACGGCGATGACGCCGGGCTCACCGCTGGCTTCGGTGATGTCGATGCCAGTGATGCGCCCGTGGGCCACCGGGCTCCGCACGAAGGTCACGCGCGCGGCTCTGTTCAGCTCCGGCGTCCGCAGGTCGTCCACGTAGACTCCGCCGACCGTCAGCAGCCGCGGATCCTCCGTCCGAATCACCCGGGTGCCCAGGATGCTCATGTAACCTCCGCTGCCGCCCACCGGACTTTCGTTAGCGAAACTACACCCACGGCAGGCCCGTTCTTGCTGCGGGCGGTCCGCCGGAGGCTCCCGCGAACAGTATGAGGGAAGTCGCAGGTAGACCCCTGAGCGCGACGACGGAGAGTTTAGTCGGATTTAGTTTCGGTTAGATTGGTCCAGACCTGGAGGGTAGGGCTAAACGGGCAAACGATGAGTTAACGTCCATAACATGCTGAACGCCGCGGATTGGACCGCCCGCCTGGGCGAGCTGGCCTCCAGAGCCCGTGTTCCTGGAGCCACGCTCGGGATCTGGTCCGACGGTCAGGAGGTGCTGGCGGCGCACGGGGTGCTCAACACCCTCACCCAGGTTCGGGCCACCGTCGACTCGCTCTTCCAGATCGGGTCTATCACCAAGATCTGGACCAGCACGATGATCATGCAGCTCATCGACGAGGGCCTGCTGGCCCTCGACACCACCGTGGCCGAGGTACTGCCTGGCCTCCGGCTCGGTTCCTTCGATGTCAGCGGGCAGGTCACGATCCAGCACTTGCTCACGCACACCAGCGGGATCGACGGCGACATCTTCACCGACACCGGCCGCGGCGACGACTGCGTCGAGCGCTACGTCGACCTGCTGGCCGGCGCTCCGGCCATGTTTGCCGTCGGCGCGGCGTACTCCTACTGCAACAGCGGCTTCGTTCTGCTCGGCCGGATCATCGAGGTGCTTGACGGCCAGTCGTGGGACGCATCGCTGCACGACCGGCTGACGGGCCCGCTCGCGCTCACCCAGACGGTCACCCTGCCGGAGGAGGCGATACTGCACCGCGCGGCCGTCGGGCATGATGGCGACGGCGTTCCGGTCCGGGTCTGGAGCCTGCCGCGCAGCGTCGGCCCGGCCGGCCTGATCACCTGCAGCGCCAGCGACCTGCTCACGTTCGCCCGGCTGCACCTCGACGGCGGGATCACCGCTGACGGCAAGCGGCTCCTCGGCGAGGATTCCGTGTCCGCCATGCAGCAGCCGCGGGCCGCGATTCCGGAGTTCGCCGCGCCGGGCACGGCTATCGGCCTGGGCTGGCGCCTGGGCTCCTGGGGAGACCGGGCGATCGCCGGACATGACGGGGACACCGTAGGCCAGTCCGCCTACCTGCGGATCGACCCGGAAGCCAAGGTCGCCGCCTGCCTGCTGACCAACGCCACGGAGTCCGCATCGCTGTTCCGGGAGCTGTTCGACGAGGTGTTCGGGAGCCTGACGGAGGTCACCATGCCGGCGCTGCCCCGTCCGGCTGAACCGTCCCGCCTGGCTGGCCCGGACCTCAAGCTCGAGCGGCATGCCGGCCGGTATGAGCGCACGTCACGGCGGTTCGATGTGGCGGTCCGCGACGGGCGGCTGCAGATGCTCGTCACGATGACGGGAGAGCTGGCTGGCATCATCGATTCCGAACCGGAGGAGCTCATCCTGCATCCGGCCGATTCCTCAGGCCAACGGTTCGTGCTGCGATCACACGAGAATGACCCGTGGGTACCGCTCAGCTTCGGCTACCTCCCGGACCGCACCCCCTACCTGTACTTCAGCGGCCGGATGACACCACGGGTCGGTTGAGGACTGATGCGGGGCCGCGATCGCGGCACGGCTGCTCAAGGCGCCTGAGCCAGACCCCTAGCCGCCACGCGCGGGTGGTCTTGCCAGGCCGGCATGGTGGCCAGGTAATCGAGGGTCTGCCGCTCGATTTCCTGCCTCGGCGTGTCCGGATGACGCCGCGCCTGCCACGCGGTCATCCGGGCGAAACGCTCGTCAAACGACTGCAGCGCGCCGCTTTCGTCCGTGCAGTGGCCGCAGTAGCGGCCGGTCTCGATCGGCATCCCGCAGCTGTCGCAGGCTGGTGCTTGGGACACGAAAATCTCCTTCGGTCAGTCAGATGGGACTATGGCTTCGGCCGGGCCGGCCGCGTCGACCAGGGCCCTGAGCGCGGCGATGAGGTCATCGGCCTGGCCAGGTGGCAACTGTTCGGCATCCGCCCGTTCATCGGTCACGCCACCAGGGTCGCGGCCAGCCGATCCATCGTCAATCCCGATGGATCGGAGACTGGCCTGCCGTGCGGACACCTAGCTGCGCCAGGCCGGTGTGCGTTACTCGTGTTACATCAAAAATCGTGCGGCTAAAGTGATCCGGTGAAACCGTTCCTGCTGCTGGCCATCCGGGCCGAGGACGCCGCGGCCGACAACGAGTACGAGTCGTTCCTGACTCTGGCCGGGCTGGCCGAGGACGAGCTACGGCGGGTACGGCTCGAGCAGCGCCCGCTCGGGGAGATCGACCTGCGGGACTGGTCGGGCATCTTGCTCGGCGGCGGCCCGTTCAACTTCTCCGACCCGCAGGAACGCAAATCGGCCGTGCAGCAGCGGGTCGAGGCCGACCTGAGCCGGCTGCTTGACGCGGTGGTCAGCGCGGACTTCCCGTTCCTGGGCGCCTGCTACGGTATCGGCGCGCTCGGCCGCCACCAGGGCGCGGTCGTCGACCGCCGCTTCGCCGAGCCGGTCGGAACCGTCCGGATCACCTTGACCACTCAGGGCCAGCGCGATCCGCTGCTGACCGGGCTGCCTGCCGCCTTCGACGCCTTCACCGGTCACAAGGAGGCGGTCAGCGGCTTGCCGGGCGACGCCGTCCTGCTGGCCAGCTCGGCCGGCTGCCCGGTACAGGCGTTCCGGATCGGCCGATGCGTCTACGCCACCCAGTTCCACCCCGAACTGGACGTGGCCGGGCTGTGCACCCGGGTCGGGGTCTATAAGCACGCCGGCTACTTCGATCCTGACGAGGCCGACGACATCATGGCGCAGGCGGCCCGCAGCGACGTCACCTGGCCGCCCGTGATCTTGCGTCAGTTTGTCCAGCGCTATGCGCGCAGCGGCCCGGCGAGCTCAGGCCCGGCGCTGCCATCTCCGCAGGCCACCGGCCACTGGTAGCCTGCTGCACCGCGACCTCTGGTTGGATGGTGCGATGAGGAGGAACAGGCGCTGAACGCCGCGGCCGGGGAGACGCTGGCCCTGGTCGCCCTGGCCGGCGTCCTGGCGTGGGCGGTGACCAGGCCGCGCGGGTGGCCCGAAGCGGTCGTGGCGGTACCAGCCGCCGTCCTCTTGATCGCGGTCGGCACGATCGGGGTCAGCGGCGCGATCGCGCAGGCCAGGCAGCTCGGGCCGGTGATCGGCTTCCTGGCCGCCATCTTGGTGCTGGCGCGCCTGTGCGACGCCGACGGACTGTTCCAGGCCTGCGGCGCGTGGATGGCGCGGAGCGGGAGCGGCGGGTCCGGCCACGCGACGGACACCGGGCCGCGGCGGTTGCTCAGGCAGGTGTTCGCGATCGCCTCGGTGACCACCGCCGTGCTCAGCCTGGACGCCACGGTGGTGCTGCTCACCCCGGTGGTCTTCGCTACCTCCTCCCGGCTGGAGGTGCGGGCCAAGCCGCAGGTGTACGCGTGCGCCCACCTGGCGAATTCCGCGTCGCTGCTGCTGCCGGTGTCCAACCTGACCAACCTGCTGGCGTTCGCCGCCAGCGGGCTGGCCTTCGGCCGGTTCGCCGCACTGATGGCGCTGCCCTGGCTGGCCGTCATCGGCACCGAGTACGCGGTCTTTATCCGGTTTTTCGCGGCCGACCTGTCCGTCCGCCCGGAACGTGACCGTGCTGACCNNGTCGGCGGCCGGGGTCAACCCCGCCTGGGCCGCCTTCGCGGGGGCCGCCGTCCTAGCGGTCCGCGCGCTGGTCAGGCGCCGGGTGGGTCCGGTCGCCCTGGTCCGCGCCGCCGACGTGCCCTTCCTGCTGTTCGTGCTCGGCCTGGGCATCGTGGTCAAGGCGGTGGTGAATAACGGGCTCGGCGCCGCGCTCACCCCGCTGCTGCCCGGCGGGACATCGCTGCCCGCGCTCGCGGCCACGGCGGCGCTGGCCGCCGTCCTGGCTAACGTGTGCAACAACCTGCCCGCCGTTCTGGTGCTGCTGCCGCTGGCCGCGCCGTCCGGCGCGGGCGCGGTGCTCGCGGTGCTGCTCGGAGTCAACATCGGGCCGAACCTCACCTACACCGGGTCGCTGGCCATCCTGCTGTGGCGACGCATCCTGCGGCGCCACGGGGCGGCGCCCGACCTCGGGGAATTCACCAGGCTGGGGCTGCTCACCGTACCCGCGGGACTGATCGTCGCGGTGCTGGCGCTGTGGGCCTCGCTGCATCTGGTGGGAGGATGATGAGCGTTGACCGGAAGTGGGACCACGGCTCGTTCGGCCTAAATTTTGGGGTGTGAGGAGGAGCTGGCCACCTCGCCGGCCGGTGAGCTGGCCCCAGCCGGCGCCGGCCTCGGGACCATTCCCCCGACGTTACATCACCCTTCCCCCCGGGCCGCTGACGCGCGAAATCCAGACAACGCATGCGACTGCTTGTAGCATTTTACTCACTATAGGTAGCGGAGGGGCGAGCTGGCGTGGCTGAAATGACCGGCGAGGCAAGCGTGATCACCTGGGACAGGCAGTGGTCCGCCGAGGCTGCCGACCGCAGCGACGACCTGCTGGATGTTGTCTTCGGCTGGACCGATATCGCCAACCTGCGCCGGGCCGTGGCCGCGCACTGCGAGGCCGCTGGACTGACCGGATCACGGGCTGAGGACTTCGTCCTGGCCGTCCACGAGATCGCGGCCAACGCGATCGTTCACGCGGGCGAGGACGGCAGGCTGGTCCTGCAGCGTGTTACCGGGGGCCTGCGCTGCGTGGTCGCCGACACCATCCCGCAAGCGGCGGGAAACTGCCCGGCGCCGCGCAGCGGGCAGGATGAGCGGCCCGAGCCTTCACACCCGGCCGGTCATGGCGAGAGCGACAAGGCAGGCCCGCCGATAGGCGCCGTCAACGGCCGGGGCCTGTGGCTGGCCGCCACGCTCGCCGACGAGCTGGCGATCAGCTCCGGCCCGGAGAGCACCACCGTGTCGCTCTACATGCGGCTGGACTAGTCAGCTCGCGGCGCGGCCGGCCAGCGGGCGGCGGCGGGCGGCCGGATCGGTGAGCGCGGGCGGCTGCCAGCCCGCGTCGGCGGTGTTCAGCGTGACCCCCGGCGGGACGATCTGGTCGATGCGGTCGAGCACGTCGTCGTCCAGCACCACGTCCGTACCCGCGAGCAGGTCGGTGAGCTGGTCCATCGTTCGCGGGCCGATGATCGCCGAGGTCACCGCCGGGTGTCCCGTCACGAAGGCCAGCGCCATGTGGATCAGCGAGCAGCCCGCGTCGGCGGAGATCTTGATCAGTTCCTCGACGGCCGCGAGCTTGGCCGCGTTCCCCGGCAGGGACGGATCGAAGCGCTGCGGCAGCCGCTGTGCCCGCCCGTTGGTCATGTCCACGGGCGTGTCCTGACGGTACCGGCCGGTCAGCCAGCCGCCGGCGAGCGGGCTCCAGGCGATGACGCCCATGCCGTACTTCTGGCAGGTGGGCAGCACCGACGCCTCGATGCCGCGCACGAAAATCGAGTAGGGCGGCTGCTCGCAGCGGAACCGGACGTGGCCGCCGCTCTGCGCGACCCATTGCGCCTCGACGATCCGCTCCGCCGGGAAGGTGGACGAGCCGATCGCGCGGACCTTGCCGCTGTGCACCAGATCGGACAGCGCGGACAGCGTCTCGTCGATGTCGGTGTCCGGGTCGGGACGGTGCATCTGGTACAGGTCGATGTAGTCCGTCTGCAGCCGGCGCAGGCTGTTCTCGACCTCGCGGACGATCCAGCGGCGGGAGTTGCCGCGCATGTTGACGTCCGCGCCCATGGCGGAGTGCGCCTTGGTGGCCAGCACCACGTCGTCGCGGCGGCCGAGCAGCGCCTTGCCGACGATCTCCTCCGACTCCCCCGCCGAGTAGACATCCGCGGTGTCGACGAAGTTGATCCCGCCGTCCAGCGCGGCGTGAATGATCCGGATGCTCTCCTCGTGATCGGGATTGCCCCACGCGCCGAACATCATCGCGCCGAGGCAGTAAGGACTCACCTTGATCCCGGTACCGCCGAGCGTCCGCATCCGCATGCCTGCCGCCTTCCGTTTCGCCTCGTCGCCTTCCCCATCCTATTTCCGGGCTCCTGAACCTCCGGTCCGGCCCGGCCTGTTAAGCCCTCGCGGCTGCGGCTGCGGCTGCTGCTGCTGGTGGTGGAACCCAGGGCCAGGGGGCTGGGGATCGGNNTCCCGGCTGGTGGAAGAAGTACTCGGGTTCGCTCGTCAGGCCGGGTACTCCGACATCACCTTGTGGACGAACGACGTACTCGACAGCGCGAGGCGGATCTACCAGCGGACCGGCTTCACCCTGGACAACGAGAACCGTCACCATAGCTTCGGCCAGGACCTGACCGGCCAGAACTGGTCGCGCCGCCTGTAGGGGCGGGGCCGGTTATCCGCCGGTCGCGACGGGGCGGGCCGGGTCGGCGACCCAGTTGGACCAGGAACCCACGTAGAGCGCGGCGGGAATGCCCGCCAGCGCCAGGGCGAGGACCTCATGGGACGCGGTGACACCTGAGCCGCAGTAAGCCCCGACCGCTGCCTCGCCCTCGCCGACCCCGACTGCTGCCTCGCTTGCCCCGGGGACGCCCAGCGCGGCGAACCTGGCCGCGAGGTCCGCGGCGTCCTTGAAGGTGCCGTCGGCGTTCACGTTGCCTGAGGTCGGCGCGCTGACCGCGCCGGGAACGTGCCCGGCTACCGGGTCAACGGGCTCGGTCTCACCTCGGTAGCGCTCCCCCGGCCGCGCGTCCAGCAGCCGCCCGGTCCGCGCGATCTGGAGCGCGCCCGCCGCGTCGAGCACCGGCATGTGGCCCGGCCGCGCGATGAAGTCGCCGGGCGCGGGCTCCGGCTCGGCCGTGGTCACCGCGAACCCGGCACCGGCCCAGGCCCGGTAACCGCCATCCAGAACCCGCACGTTCTCGTGCCCGTAGTAGCGCAGCGTCCACCAGCCGCGGGCCGCGATCGTGGCGTCCCCGTCGTCGTAGACCACCACCGCACCGCCGCGACGTACTCCGGCCGCGCGCATCGCCGCCTGGAAGGTCGCCGTGTCCGGCAGCGGGTGCCGCCCGGCGGGACCAGGCGGACCGGCCAGGGCCCGGTCCAGATCGGTGAACACCGCCCCCGGAAGGTGACCGCGGCGGTAGCTGTCGATGCCGGGCGGCCCGCCGAGCTTCCACCGCACGTCCAGCAGGACAGGTCCAGGCCCGCCCGCCAGGTCCTTGGCGAGGACCTCAACGCTGACGAGAAGGTCGCCGGAGCCGGTCATGCCGCGCGGCCGCCAGAGCCAAAGCCGGTCATGCCGGAGCCGGAGCCGCTCAAGCCGCGCGGAACATGAGCGCGGGAACGAGCTGTTCCGACGGCGTGAGCGAGCCGTGCATGCCGAACAACGCCGACTCCCGCGGCTCCTCCTTGGTCGCCACCAGGGCGACCGACCCGGTCGGAGCCGCCACGACATCGCCGATCCGGGGCAGCATGGCGTCGGCCACCGGCCCGAACCAGCCTTCCTTGACGGCCTCTTCCCTGGACAGCACCCAGGCGCGCTCGCCGAGCACCTCCCGCCAGGTAGCCAGGACATCGCCCGCGGCCCCGGGCCGCGTGTACAGATGCCGGGCCCGCGGCTCGCCGCCGAGCAGGGCCAGCCCGGCCCGCAGCTCCGGTATCGCGTCCACGTCGAGCTTGTCCTCGGGTCCGATGTCCACCATGCCGTGATCCGCCGTCACGTACAGGCAGGTCCCGGAGGGCAGCGAGCTCGCGAGCTGCTCGGCGAGCTTGTCGACGTGCGCCAGGTGGTTGTACCAGGCGTCCGAGGCGACACCGAACACGTGCCCCGTCCCGTCCAGGTCGCCGTGGTACACGGTCACGTACGCGCGGGCGTTGTCGGCCAGGACCGCGGCGGCCTGCGCCGAGAGGGCCCCCATGCTGTTGGCGGGCCGGAAGTCCGCGCCGCGCATCGTCGCCACGGTCAGGCCGGTGCCGCGGAACGAGCCCTGAGCCACGTGCGCGGCCGCGATGCCGGCCTCGGTGGCCCGCTCGTAGATCGTCGGTAGCGGCTGCCATTGCAGCGGGTCGACCCGGGAGTCCCAGCGCAGGCCGTTGAGCAGGCGATTCTCGCCGGGAATGATCACCTGGTAACCGAGGATCCCGTGCTGGCCGGGCGGCCGCCCGGTGCAGATGGAGCCGAGGCTGGTCACGGTGGTCGAAGGGAAACCTGCCGTGATGGGCTTGGAGTTGCGCGCCAGCTCAGACAGGAACGGCGCCGCGGCGGGATGATCCCGAAGCAATTCCCAGCCGAGCCCGTCCACGATCAGCAGGCAGGCGCGTTGTGCGGGGGTCAGGCCGAGGACGTTCTGCGACGGCGGCGATTCGGGATCGAGGGAGGCGAGGATCGACGAAGACAAGTCGGCCAAGGTGGCCACCCCGTAGGACGGCACGGTGGGCGCATGTCTCGGCTCGAGCGTCATACGGGAATCCTCACCTGCTACTCGTGGGTGCCACTCAGCGTTTTCGCCTCAGGGTGTGCCTTAGCATCTTGCCGGAACATGGTGCCACTGTGCGGGTAACGGCGGCAAAACGGGCATTTGGCTATCACCCACCGGGCGTTCAGTTGCCGCTGACCGCCGTGGCGTCGGAAAGCTCGCGGGCGAACCCGAGCAGCTGCCGGACGGCATCTTCGCCGTCGGCGGCCTGGCTCACCCGTAGCGAGAAGTCGTCGGCGGTGATAGTACCCAGATAGCCGTGATCAGCCTCGCAGCTCTCATCGCCGCAGTGGGCTGGCTCGAGTTCCAAGTGGGACAGGACATTCCAGCCGATGGTCAGCATGACCTCCGACGGCATCGTGACACCCGGTACGTAGGCCGCCGGGTCCGGAACGACCCGGCTCAGCGCCACGGACGAAATCTTCGCGAACCGGATCGCCTCTGTGCTCGTCTCCGCCCGCGGCCTGGTGTCAGGATCTTCGGCGGGGTGCTCGTCGGTGTGCGAGTACACCAGCCGGGTCGGGGTGAGCACCAGCACGGTCATGTGACGGCGCACCTCCATGCCCGGATCGAAGATGGCGTCGTGGTGGACGACGTAGGCCGTAACTGGTTCCGACCCGAGCGCCGAGGCAACCGCATCGGACACCAGGCCGGGATAATAGCCGCTGTGCTCGATCGCGGCCCGCAGGCCATCGGTCAGGACTCGCGTTTCCCTCATCCCCCCATCCTGCACTGTCCCGTCGGATGCTTCACCCACGGGAGCTAATTAGTCGGTGTGTCGCCGCTCCCGGCGCTCCTGGCATTTCCGGCGCTCCTGGCGCTCGGGGCGCTCGGGGCG
>PMOU01000191.1 GCA_003161205.1 Actinomycetota bacterium
CGGCACAGGTACATGGCGATGTGCCGGGCCGTGACCAGCACCCGTGACCTGGACGCTCCGCACAGGTCTTCGATGGACAGGCCGAAGTAGGAAGCCGTCTGGCCCATGATGGTCGCGATCGTGATCTGCGGTCCCTGGGCCTCGGGGATGAGGTCCTTGAGCACGATCTCGGCGAGCTGGAGATCGACCGACTGGCGGTTCAGGCTGGCGAACGCGGTCACCCGGATCAGCGCGCCCTCGAGTTCCCTGATGTTGGTGGAGATCCGGCTGGCGATGTACTCGAGCACCTCGGGTGGCGCGTTCAGGGCATCCTGGATCGCCTTGCGGCGCAGGATGGCGATGCGGGTCTCCAGCTCGGGCGGCTGGACGTCGGTCAGCAGCCCCCATTCGAACCGGCTGCGGAGCCGGTCCTCCAGCGTGACCAGGCGCTTAGGCGCGCGGTCGCTGGAGATGACGATCTGCTTGCTGGCGTTGTGCAAGGTGTTGAAGGTGTGGAAGAACTCTTCCTGCGTGCCTTCTTTATTCTCCAGGAACTGGATGTCGTCGACGAGGAGCACATCGACATCGCGGTACCGGCGCCGGAAGCCGTCCTGCTTGCCGTCCCGGATCATGTTGATGAAGTCGTTGGTGAATTCCTCGGAGCTTACGTACCTGACCTTCAGGCCGGAGTAGAGGGTCTGGGCGTAGTGCCCGATCGCGTGCAGCAGGTGGGTCTTGCCCAGCCCCGAGTCGCCGTAGACGAACAACGGGTTGTAGGCCTTGGCGGGCGCCTCGGCGACCGCGACCGACGCCGCGTGGGCGAACCTGTTGCTCGACCCGATGACGAAGGTTTCGAAGGTGTACTTGGAGTTCAGCCTGGTACCGCCGAACCGGGGATCGGCCGTCGGCATCGTGCCATGGCGGGCCTGATCCTGGGGCATGTGCTCGCGGGCCGGGCCATCGCCAAGCGCGGCTGCCGGGGAGGTCCGCCGCGGGCCGTGATCCGGGTCGGGATCGGCCACCTCCTGGAGTCCCTGGGTCCGGGGCGCGGACGGCTCGGAGACGAGGTCGGCGGCGGGCGCGGCGGCCGGGATCAAGGCCTGCGGGGCCGGG
This sequence comes from Actinomycetota bacterium, assembly GCA_003161205.1. The sequence continues at coordinate 1,093 of PMOU01000191.1, forward strand.
TCAACCGTGACGGCGAGCTGGATATCGCGGCCGAGCTCCTGGGAGAGGGCCTGGGTGACCAGGGCCCGCAGCCGGGTCTCCAGCTGCTCCTTGACGAACTCGTTCGGGGTGGCGATCAGGGCCGTGTTCTCGACCAGTCCGAGCGGACGGGTGAGCTTCAGCCACGCGCGCTGGTGCGGCTGGATCTGGAGGTCAGCCAGTCCGTCGAGGGATCGTGCCCATACATCTGCCAGGTCTGAATCCGCCACCGGCGCTCCCCTTTAGTCCCCACCGCCGCGAGCTGAGGGCCCACGATCCACAGATCTATCCACATGTTGTGCACGTGGCTTCCCCGCTGCGCGCCGTGATTGCGGCGGTTCGGGGAGAATAGCTTTCCACAGCCTAAGTCGCGACCGGGTGGTATGCCTGGCAAACGGCCCTGTTCCAGATGGTAGCCTGTGGGCAATCCGAGAACCGCACGCCTGAGTTGAGCGTGCGCGTGGTCATGATCCCTTTATCTGGAGCTCCAGTTGAGTAAGCGCACGTTCCAGCCGAACAATCGGCGCCGGGCGAAGACCCATGGCTTCCGGCTGCGCATGCGCACCCGGGCCGGGCGGGCGGTCCTGGCGGCCCGCAGGCGCAAGGGCCGCGACCGGCTGAGTGCCTGATCCTGCCGTCCCCGTCCCGGATGCGGCACGGCGCCGAGTTCGCGCTGACCGTACGCACCGGGACTCGCGCGGGCAGGCCCAGTGTCGTGGGCCATTTGCTGGTGCGGTCAGACGGTCTCCATGAGGGCGAGCCGCCCAGGGTAGGATTCGTGGTCAGCCGGGCGGTTGGCCCGGCGGTGACCAGGAACCGCGTCAAGCGGCGGCTTCGTGAGCTGATGCGCGGGTACCTTCACTGTCTTCCTGGCGGTAGCCTTCTTGTGGTGCGTGCCAACGCTGCGGCCGCGCACGCACGCCAGCCGGATCTCGCCGCGGATCTGGACTCGGTCATCAGCAGGTTGCTGCGGCGGCAGGTTGGGACGCGTGTCGGTAATGCCAGATAACGGTGCTGCTAACGGTCCGGCCCGCACCGCCACGGTGCCGGCCCGGCTGCTGATGCTCCCAATCGGGGGCTACCGGCGCTTCGTGAGCCCGCTGCTCGGCCCGCGCTGCCGGTTCGAGCCCTCGTGCAGTGCTTACGCGTACACCGCGCTTGCCACCCATGGTGCGGTCCGCGGGCTCTGGCTCGCGGTGGCGCGCATCGCCCGATGCCATCCGTTTCATCCCGGCGGTTACGACCCGGTGCCGACCAGGAATCCTGCCAAGGTCGCAAGGAGCTAGCTGGTGAGTGCGCTCGACCCGCTGAACGTCGTGGTGGCATGGGTCATCATCCGGATCCACACCGCCCTCGGCCATCTCTTCGGCCCGAATACCGGGCTGGCCTGGGGCCTGTCCATCGTGATCCTCGTCGTCGCCATCCGGATCCTGCTCGTGCCGCTGTTCGTCAAGCAGGTGCACGCGCAGCGGAAGATGGCCCAGCACGCGCCGCACCTGCAGGAACTGCGGAAGAAGTACAAGGGCGACAAGACGCGTCTCAACGAAGAGACGATGAAGTTCTACAAGGAGAACGGGGTCAACCCGCTGGCGGGCTGCCTGCCGATGATCCCGCAGATGATCGTCTTCTTCGCCCTGTTCAGCGTGCTGCGCGCCATCGCCGAGTGGAAGCCGGGCACCAAGCTGTCCTACGGGCTGACCACAGCGGTGGTGGAAAGCGCGCAGAAGGCCACGATCTTCGGCGTGCACCTGGGCGACAAGCTGCTGTTCGCGGGCTCCACTGAGCACCTGACCGTGCACATCGCGATCGTCATCGCACTGACCGTGGCAGTGAGCGCGTCGACGACGTTCATGACCGTCCGGCAGAGCGCCAAGCGCGGGCTCATGCAGACGAACGTGGACCCGGATAACCCGATGGCCCAGTCGCAGAAGTACATGATGTACATCGTCCCGTTCTTCTCGCTGACCGGCCTTTACTGGCAATACGGCCTGGTCCTGTACTGGGTGACGACGAACGTGTGGACGCTGGGCCAGCAGTACTTCATGTTCCGGAACTGGGCCGTCGTGCCGACCGGCGCGGCTGCCGCGGCCGCGGCCGCGGGTACCGCGCAGAGCTCCGCGCGTCCCGCCTCCGGTGCCGCGAAGACGGCCACTGGCGGCGCGCGGACCGGATCGGCCGCAACCCGNNCCGCAACCCGGACCGGATCGGCCAGCGCGCGGACCGGATCGGCTCCTGCCCGGACCGGATCGGCCGCTACCCGGACCGGATCGGCCAACGGGCGGACCGGATCGGCCAGTGCGCGGACCGGNNCAACGGGCGGACCGGCTCGGGTGCGACTGGAGTCAAGGGGAGCGGGTCCGCAGCTGGTGGCGCGAGCACGGGCGCGGCCAACGGATCCGGCGTGCCGCGGACGGGATCTGCCGCCCGCGATGCGGCCGCGGCCACCCCGGTTCCGGCGGCCGGCCAGAGCGCGGGCGAAAAGCTCGGCGGCCTGCTGCGGCTGGGCAGGCAGAAGCAGGAGTCTGCGCCCGAGCCGGAGGTGCCCACCGCTAGGGTGGTGCGGCAGCAGCCAGTCAAACAGGCGCGCAGCAAGCGATCGGGCAACAAGCGATGACGGCCGCGCAGGGCACAGTGGGAGGTCCGGTCGTGAGCCAGCAAGACGTCGAAGTCACCGACGCGGATGAGACGCTCGAGGACGTCGAAGGACTTGACGACGCCGCCGGCCAGCTGAGCGATCTCGAGGTCGAGGGCGATATCGCCGCGGACTACGTGGAGGGCCTGCTGGACATCGCGGACCTGGACGGCGACATCGACATGGATGTCGAAGGCGACCGGGCCATCGTGTCCGTGGTGGGGGCAACCCTGGACGAGCTGATCGGCGACGACGGAGCGGTCCTTGAGGCCCTGCAGGAGCTGACCCGGCTGGCGGTGCACCGGCAGACCGGTACCCGCGCGCGGCTGATGCTCGACATCGGGGGTTACCGAGCGCGACGACGCTCGGAACTAGCCGACTACGGTCGGACGGTCGCCGAGGAGGTCAAGCGGACGGGAGAGCCGAAGACCCTCGCGGCGATGTCGCCGTTCGAGCGGAAAATCGTGCACGACGCGGTAGCGGCGGCCGGCCAGCGCAGTGAGTCGGAGGGCGAGGAGCCCAACCGGCGTGTGGTGGTCCACCCGGCGCAGTGACCGCCCCGCCGGAGGGCGCGGCCGCGGTATTCGGGCCGGCGCTGGAGGGTGCCCAGGTCTTCGCCGGGATGTTGGCCACCCGCGGCGTCGAGCACGGGCTGATCGGTCCCCATGAGGTGCCGCGGCTGTGGGACAGGCACCTGCTGAACTGCGCGGTGGTGGCTGAGCTCATCGGCACCGGACCCGCCACGCTGGTGGATATCGGGTCAGGTGCGGGACTGCCCGGCATCGTGCTGGCGATGCTGCGCCCGGAGTTGACCGTCACCTTGCTCGAGCCGATGGAGCGGCGTTGCCGGTTCCTCGCCGACTGCGTGACCGAGCTGGCCCTGGCCAACGCGACCGTGCTGCGCTCGCGGGCCGAGGACGCCGTGCTGCGAGCGGACATTGCCACGGCCCGGGCGGTGGCACCGCTGGACCGGCTCGCTGAGCTCGCGATAGGCCTGGTACGGCCGGGGGGCATGGTCCTCGCGATCAAGGGGCAAACGGCGGCGGCGGAGCTGAAGAAGGCGAGACCCGTGCTGAAGCGAATTGGTGCGCGCAGTGCCGAGGTTGTGCGGGCGGGGCAAGGTAAGGTCGTTCCTGCGGCTACTGTCGTGCGGTTCTTCGCTAGGTTAGGCAGGACAAAAGGTGGAGCTCGGCTTCGACAGGCAGAGCGCAGAATCGTCCAGCGCGGCGCGGTTGAGCGCCAGGGGTCTGGGCTGGCCGGGGGGATCGCTGGTGAACCGGCCGCAAGCACCGCAACCCGGCTCGATCGCCGGGATCGGCCTGGGCTGGCCGGCTGGTTCAAGCCGAGAATCGAGAGGCGTTCAGGTGGACGAGGGCAGGTCTCCAGCCGGCGGCATTGAGATTCCAGGGGCCCGTGTGCCCTATGGGGACGAAGCCCACAGCCCGGACTCCGCGCTGACACACGGCACCAGGCCGGTGATCATCCCGGAGATTCCACCGGACCTGGCGGACACTCCGATCGCACGGGCCGCGGGCATCGCGGTGGGCGTGCGCGGCAAGGGCGACCGTCAGCCGTGGCCGCGGCCACCGCGCTGCCGGATCATGACGATCGCGAACCAGAAGGGCGGGGTCGGCAAGACGACCACGGCCGTGAACCTGGCCGCCAGCCTGGCCCAGCACGGCTCGCGCGTCCTGGTGGTGGACCTGGACCCGCAGGGNNCGGCCGGGGAGATGCCCGGGCTGTACTGCGCACCGGCCACGATCGACCTGGCCGGCGCGGAGATCGAACTGGTCCCGGTGGTGGCCAGGGAGCTAAGGCTGGCCCGGGCGCTGCGCGCGTTCGACACGTCGAACCTTGACTACGTGCTGGTCGACTGCCCCCCCTCGCTAGGGCTGCTGACGCTGAACGCGCTGGTGGCTTGCGAGGAGGTCCTGCTCCCGATTCAGTGCGAGTATTACGCGCTTGAGGGCGTCCAGCAGCTGCTGAACACCGCGGAGCTGGTCCGGGTGAACTTCAATCCGGGACTGCACGTCTCCACGGTGCTGCTGACCATGTACGACGGCCGGACCCGCCTCGCCTCGGACGTGGCCGACGACGTGCGCGCCCACTTCGGCACCTCGGTACTGAACACCATCATCCCGAGAAGCGTCCGGGTCTCGGAGGCGCCGAGCCGGGGACAGTCGGTGATCACCTATGACCCCGCGTCGAGCGGCGCTCTGGCGTATACGGAAGCGGCGCACGAACTGGCCATGCAGTCCGTGACTGCTCGCCAGAACGGCTAGCTCGGCGCGGTGAATCGGGAGGGGCAGTGGCTCAGCAAAGACGAGGTCTAGGCCGGGGACTCGGGGCGCTTATCCCGGACTCTCCGCTCCTGGCTGACGGCGATGCCGCCCGCGGTGCGGACCAGCCGGCGGCCGGCCCGGCTTCGCCGGGTGACACCGTCGAGGTCTTCGGCGCGCACTACAAGGAGATCGCGGTCTCCGCGATCACGCCGAACCCCCGGCAGCCAAGGCGGGTGTTCGACGAGGAGGCCCTCGACGAACTCGCGGAGTCCATCCGGCAGGTCGGTCTCCTGCAGCCCGTGGTCGTTCGCGCCGCTGGGCCCGGCCGGTACGAGCTCATCATGGGCGAACGCAGGTGGCGTGCGGCTCAGCGGGCCGGGCTGACCGAGATCGGCGCGATCGTCAAGCAGACGCAAGACGACGACCTGCTCAGGGACGCCCTGATCGAGAACCTGCACCGCCAGCAGCTCGACCCGCTGGAGGAGGCCGCGGCCTACCAGCAGCTCCTCGACGATTTCGGCGCGACCCACGAGGAACTCGCGCGCAAGATAGGCCGCTCTCGTCCGCACATCAGCAACACCCTGCGCCTGCTGAACCTGCCGCCAGCCGTCCAGAAGCGCGTGGCGGCGGGTGTGCTCAGCGCGGGTCACGCCCGGGCCCTGCTCGGGGTGGACAACCTCGAAGCGCAGGAACGCCTGGCGGGCCGGATCGTGGCTGAGGGCCTATCGGTCCGCGCGGTCGAGGAGATCGTCGCGATCGGCACCGACGACTCGCCGCCGCGCCGTCCGGCTCGCACCACGGCCAGGCCGCCGACCGCTCCCGGCCTCCGCCACCTAGCCGACCGCCTCTCGGACCTGTTCGAGACGCGGGTCAAGGTGGAACTAGGCCAGCGGAAAGGCAAGATCGTCGTTGAGTTCGCGACGATCGATGACCTGGAGCGGATCGTGAAGGCCATGAGTCCTGAGGTATCCGAGCCCGGGTCCGAGTCCGCGGAGTAGCTCAGGCGGCCAGTTGTCCGCCGTGATGTTTCACGGGAAACCTTCG
>PMOU01000234.1 GCA_003161205.1 Actinomycetota bacterium
CCTGGCACCCGTGAATGGACACGATCGAGGCGCTTGGCGGCAGTCTCATGTATCCAGGCTCCGTAGCGGCGAACATCTTCAGCCAAACCAGTTGCACCCGGCCACGAAAGCCGTTCGCTGGCAGCACCAGGGTAGATCGGAGGGCGTTCAGACCATTTGGGTGGAATCTCGACCAGTGCCTTATTTATCAGCACCGCGACTGGGTTTAGATCAGATGCGTACGCCTCTAGGCCGAGGCGCTGCGCTTCCAATGGAATCGAACCACCGCCAGCAAAGGGGTCTAGGATCGCGGGTGGATGACCATCGGTAGACATAAGGATCTCTGCATATGCTTCCTTGAGCAGATCCCCGTCATGGATGTTCTCCCATCGAGTTCAGCCCTGCCTTCTTGTGGCCGGGCGGCAAGGTCACCACCGGCAGGAGCGGCAGCCGTGTTGTCGCGAACGTGTTCGTGTGGCGGCTGCGGCTGCTCGACTGGCACGCTTCCCGCGCCGGGCTGAGCCGACCTGTGCTACGGGTGTGGCCCGGCAGGGTAGTCCCGCCGTCGGCCCCGCTGCTCACCATTGACCTGTCCAGCGGGTCCCTCGCCCGCTGGTGGGCTCGCCGGTGCATCCGCACGTCTCCCGTTCCCGTCGACCAGCTCGCTCCTGCGCTGGACACGCTGCATGCCGAGACACTCGATGACATCCGCGGTGACCGGCCAGTCGAGGCAGTCGCGGGCATGCGGCGGCTCGCTGACCTGTGTGCTGTCATCTGGCAGGCCTACGCCGCCTACGGCCTTACATACGACTACGACGCGCGGAGAGCCTTCTACCCCTACCGGTTGACGGTCGGAGAGCGGCTCATGGACCTTCTCGATGATGAGCTGCGCGCCGCCGCAGTCAGCAAGGACGACAAGATCCGCTGGGAGGCCTCGGGCCTGCCCCGGCACCTTGCCGGCGAAGCGCTCGCGGAGAAAGCCTCCCTGACCGTCCAGCAGAGCCTCGGCACGCTGCTGAGCGTTTACTCTGCCGCCGTCAGCGACCTGACCGACGACGGGCGAGACGCTCTCCCCTCGACCAGGACCGCGAGGGTACGCGTTCAAGCGCCGTTCCAGTCGCTGCTATCTTTCACTCACAGTGACCTCGCGCGCGCCATCGAGCGTGCCGCCTCCTTGGAACTCAATCCAGAACCCACATCCGAGGCGGCCGGCATCGCGGAGTCGGCGCGACTGGCCACGGCACAACTGCAGGTCGCCCACAGGCTGTTCATGGACATGGTCCGTTACGCGATCGCCCTCCGCGACAGCGCTACCGTGCGGGAGACCCTAACGGCGTGGAAGATGCCGGAGCTGCCGTTGCTCGGCGACGCGCTAGGGACGGACCCCAGCACGGGCAGCCCGGCGGTACCGCGCTACGTCGACGAACCCATCGAAGCGACTTCGGCTCTACGGCAACTTGGCGAGTCGCTAAGGGCAGCACGAGACGGCATGGACGCGATGAAGCTCCAGCTCCTCGCCGAGGCCATCAAGGCCGAGGCAGCACAAGCCGCCGGCAGCGTAGGCACGGATGGCCAGGCCGTCGGCCGCAGCCCGCACGAGGGCACGCACCTGCCCGTTGACCAGCCTGATCCCGTTGTGACCGCTGTCCTGGACCGCTTCCCTGCTGGGCGGCTGTGGGGCGCGCTGGATGCAGCGCTCCGCGCAGGCGTCAGCAACCTGGCCTCGCCGTTTGACGAAGCGCGGATAACGCCAGTCGGCGCGCTGGCGACCAGCGATCTCAGGGATGTCACGTCGCCGCTCGTGGAGGCATTCGCACTGGCGGCGGTCACCCGCCCCGCGCTGACCGCCGGCATCAGGCCCTCCAACGGATCCGCGCTCGCTGACGGGCCGATGCTGAAGACCACGCTGGACCAGGTGCTCGCCACGCGCCTGCCATGGCTGGAACGCTACGGGATCCCCCAGGACACCGCCCGTCAGCGCATCACGGAACTGAAGGACCTGCTCACCGCCACCGCCCAGGAAGCGCGGGACGCGCAAGACGACGAGATCCGGAACAGCCCGATCTCCGAGACTGGGGTAAGCACCGCAAGGTCCGCCCTGCGATCCGCCTTCCAGGCCGCGGACATCGCGGGCGCGCTGCTCGCCTGGGCAGGAAGCGCCGCAGGAGTCATGGCCCCAGGCGAGATCGGCGGGCTGAGCGTCTTCATAACGGGGTCCGCCCCGCGAAGCCATTTCATCGACGGCGGCGACCCAGCAGGTGTCGGCCGCTGGCTCGGCATCAACCTGGCCCAGGCCGTCCTCCAGCACGTCCTCGCCGCAGCGAGCGGCACCGAGACTCACGCGATCACGGCAGCCGACGCCGCCCTCAAGGTGAGGGAGGGGATCGCGCAGGTCCGTGCGAGCGCCCGCCTGGTGAACCACGGCCAGCGCCAAGAAGAGGCGGCCCGAGTCGTGGTCATTATCCCGGATGCCCCGTACGACCTGAAGAGAGACATCGGAGTTGCGGCGGCCGCGCCCGGCCAGCAAGCCGACCAGGACCGTCCGCTGGAGTACGAGGCTCTTGCCGAGAGCCTCAAAGCTGCCAGCAGCAGCCTGGCACGGATCGTCGGAGTCATAGACGACACGCCGGTCGTACAGACGCGCGCTATCACGAATCACCTCGTCATCCTGGATGCGGCGAGACTCAGGTGGCTCACGCCCCGTAACGCCGACCAGGAGCCGGCAGAGCCGGACCTGGTCCTGGTCCCTCCGAGCACCGCCCCAGCAACCGGCACGAGCGTGACCGACACCCTCGAAGTGAGACTCCGCACCTGGCTCTCGGCCGATGTATCCGCTATCGGTCCCGGCATCGCCCGCACCCTGAACTGGACCGAATGGTCGTAGCTCTCAGGCCGGTGACTCCCGTGCGGTGACGCGCTCCCGCGTTGAGGGGGGCGGTAGCGTAGGACACGCGGCGACGACTTACTGACCCGGTTCAGGCTCGAGTGTCTGGTTCACTAGCCCGCTGGCAAGGTCGCGGGCTACGTCACTGCTGCGCTCTGCGGCCTGCAGGACAAGGATCTCGAACTCGGCAAGACGACGGTGAGCCTTGCCGTGTAGTCGCTGGGTCTCGATGGGGAGCACGGGGATCTGCAGGCGCCTGATGTCTGTCCGAGGGGTCCCGCTCAGGGTTGAAGTCACCTGCCCGGCGCTGCGGTGGCTGTCTGCGCCGGAGATCGCGCCCGCGACAAACCACGGATCCAGGACCTGCGGGTCGACGCGGACGGCATACACACCCCGCCCTAGGACTGCTCCTACCTGCTCGGCAGCGGCAACGCGTGCCACGGTGCTCGTAGCGCCGGCGATGACGAGGACGTCTCCTGCCCGGACCCTGGTCGGCTCCCCTGCCTGAGGGTCTAGGGGTGCTGCTCCCGAGGGCGGTCTCCCCCGGAGAACGTCCTGGCTGGTTACTTCCGCCTCGAAGTGGCCGGTTCCGGGCTTGCCTGGTCCGGGAACGGCCTGCGGGCCTGGCCGGTGGATCTCTGCCGCGCCGCTTCGAACGAGATCCTCCAGGGCGGCCCATGACGGGACTGTGTCGTCCTGGCCTGCTACGCGCAGGCGCGGCAGGGAGTCAGCCAGTGCCCCGAGGGTGGCTCGGATGTCTTCGGCGGCAGCAACCAGATCGCGCCGTTCAGCAGTAACGCCGACCGGAGCAGGGCGCAGGCGGCTGCCGGGTGTCAGGTCGACTTCATCGTCAAGCAGGTCGATGGCGGGGACGGTCCCCGACTCTCCTGACCGCATTGCCTTGCCGGGATCAGCGAGGTAGGCCGACCATGCGCGCCGTACGATCTGGCGGACCGCCGCGAACTCGGAGCCGGGTTGCTGTGCGACGGCGGTGGAGTCGATGAACAGCACTTGTCCGGCTGTCTCGGCTGGGCGGGGTTTTCGCAGGACCCACAGGTGCAGGCTGATTCCGGTCGTCGGCAAGCTCCCGGGCGGAAGCGCGATGACTGCCTGCAGCGCCCCGCGCCGCACGAGCTCGCCGCGTATCTTGCGTCCGGCGGGTCGCTTGGCCGCGGCGGGCGGCATGAGGAGGACGACTCTCCCGCCGGGGACGACGTGGGCGAGCGCGTGCTGGATCCAGGCGAGTTCCGGTTCAGTTCGGGGCGGCAGTCCGCCGAATGCCCACCTGGTGTCGTAGGCCAGCCTGTCCCGGCCCCAGTCATGGATCCCGAACGGGGGGCTGGCAACGGCGATGTCAGCCGCTAGGTCGGGGAAGGCGTCGGCGAGCAGGGAATCTCCGGCGGCTACGTGCGGGCCGGATCCGCCATCCGGGGCGATGCCGGCCCTGCTGGAGATGAAAAGGAGCCTGAGCAGGGTGATCCTGGCCTGGGTCTTGCTGACGTCCTGCCCGTAGCAGGTGAGCGGGGCACCGCGCTCAAGGGAGTGGTTTGCGGCCGTCCGGAGGATGTTCCCACTGCCGCAGGCGAAGTCGAGGATGGCCTTGGCGTCTCCGGCCAGGTCGAGCATCAGCTCCGCTATCGCGGGGGGCGTTGCGTAGTGCCCGGGAAGGGTGCCCGCTGCCGCGTACCGGCTGCAGAGGTACTCGAAGGCGTCCTCGGCTCCGAGCCTGGCGGCGAGCTCGCGGGCGAAGCGCAGCAGTTCCTCCTGCTGGGCAGACCATTCACGGGGGATCAGCTGAACGAGCAGGTGCCTCGCGTAACCGCCCCACCTGTCCATCCTGGCTGCCAGCTCCGGTGCCGGGAGCAGGCCGCCTGCCGAGTCTGCGCCGTGCCTGCCCTTGGGGACAGTGACTGCCTCGGGCTGGCCGGATGCATCGGCCAGCAGGAACGCCCCGATGAGGCTCAGCGCGTCGCCGGCGTGCTCGGGCATCCCGGACGCCTCGATGCGCCGCCAGGTGCGTTCCTCGGCCGGGATCTCCGGTACCTTGCCCTGCTCCTGGAGCCAGTTCTCGACGGCGCGCAGGTCAAAGGCGGGGCTGGCGGCGCTGCCGCCCACGGGCTGGGGGAAGTCGGCGTGGCGGCGGCGCCAGTTGCTGACGGCGGCCCGGCCGACGCCGGCGAGGCTGGCGATGCCCGATGCGGTGACCGTGGCGGTACTGTCGCTCATCCCCACCTCCTGACGTTTGCAGCGTGGCCCGCGTGTGAACTGAGGCCCGGGATCGGTCATGTGAATATAGGCCGCCGCTGCCGGGATCGGCGAGGCTGCCCTGCCGGTGCGGGACGCGGCTGGGTTACTGCCACTCCTCGCAGTCCGCGATCCCCGCGTCGATGTGGGCCACGAGGCTGTCCCCGGCTCCGTGCGAGTACACGGCATCCGGGCGGAGCTGGGTGTAGGCGTCTAGCGCGTTCTGGTACTCGGCGGCCTCCAGGAAGATGTCAGCACGGGCTGCGCGGGCCTCGACCACGTGCTTGTCCCGCCGCCCGAAGGCTCCCTCAGCCGGGGTGATGGCCTGGTCAAGGACCGTGGCTGCCTGACGCCACTCACCGATCGCGGCGAGCTCGGCAGCCCTGGAGCGGGCGTCCTGCAGTGCCTGGCGGGTAGGGCGCGGGCTCCCCCGGCGCCGCGCGGCGGCGGTGGCCCCCGCTGTCATGCGGCCGAGGGCGGGAGCCGGGGCTGGCGGCGGCCCGCACGGCTCGCGGAACGGGAGCGTGGGGTCGGGGATCATCGCGGGTCCGCTCCAGTTTTCGCCCCTGCCCGGGAGGTGGGACTTGAAGCCGTTGTAGGCGGTGCGCGCGTCGGCTGGCCTGTTCCGCGGGTCTTTCTGGAGGAGCGAGGTGACCAGCCTGTCGAGCTCCGGCGGTATGCCGCCCCGGATGCCGCTGAGGCTCGGCGGGGCGTGCTCGATGTGGCAGCGCATCATCGCGTGCTGGGTGGGCGCGCTGAAGACCGGCTGGCCGGCGAGGAGTTCGTAGGCGATGCAGCCGACCGCGTACAGGTCGGTCTGGTGGGTGACCGTGCCGGCCTCCGCCTGCTCGGGTGCCATGTAGGCGGCAGTGCCCACGACCATGCCGGTTGCGGTCAGGCGCGCCGCGCCGGGTTCCTCGACTGCGGCCACGCCGAAGTCCAGGATGAAGACCGTGCCCTGCGCGGAGATCATGATGTTGTCGGGCTTAAGGTCGCGGTGCACCAGGCCGGCGTCATGGGCCACCGCGAGCGCCGAGCATACCTGGGCGCAGACCGCCGCGGCGGCCGGGGTCGCCAGCGGGACGCGGTTCTTCAGGAAAGCAGTCAGGGTGGGGCCGTCGATCAGTTGCATTGCCAGGTAGGGCAGCCCGGTCTGCTCGCACGTCCCGAAGTCGTAGACAACCGGAATACCGGGGTGGCTGAGCTTCGCGGTGATCCCGCACTCACGCACGAAGCGTTCTAGGCGCCGCTGCGCCTCCCGTCCGGCTCCTGGCAGCGACAGCTGCTTCACGGCCACGGCGCGTCCCAGGACGATGTCCCGGGCGGCCCAGACTTCGCCCATCGCCCCGGCACCGAGCTGGCGCTGCATCTGGTAGCGCCCGCCGACCAGCTCTCCCGCATCTGTCATTCCCCGACCTCCTGCGCCGTCCGCGCGACCCTGCGGAATGTGAAGCCTAGCAGTTGTCGAATTCTTGTTGACTCTATTCACAAAGTCTGGTCTTCTTGTCGTGTCCGAGATGGCTACAGCGCCCGGTCCCGCATCGCGTGGGGCCTGCGCTTCGAGGTGTGGCGGGAGCACGCGATGACTGGATGGCCGGTCCCCGGCGGGGCTGAGGGAGACCCGCGCCTGGTGAGGGTCTTCACCTCGGCGGTGCGGGAGGGCGAGCAGGAGTGCCCGATGCACCGGGCGCTGAAGGCGCACCCGCGTATCGAGACTACGGTGGCGCCGGCGTTCAAGAACCCTGACTTCGAGGATTTCCCGCTTGAGCCGGTGATGAGGGCGCTTGACCTCATCGAGGACGGCAAGGCTGGCGACGCGGCCGAGGCCCTGCCACGGGCGGCGTCCGGGGGCGGGCGAGGGCGCGGGGGAAAGCGGCTGCACCCGGGACTGGCCCGGTGGGCCGAGCAGGCCGTCACGCACTACCTGGAAGCGGTGCTGCCGCCCGTTGAGATGCCCGGCGTCGGGCAGCCGGTGCTGGTCCCGGTGCGGGATGAGTGGGTTCAGCAGCTGGACGTGGGGCAACTCGACGAGCACGGCGTGCGGATGTACGAGCTGTGTGTCTGGGGCCGCCGTTACCAGAGCCCGGACGGCCTGTTCCGGGAGCTGCGCCTGCCCCGGTTCGGGACGGTCGAGGGCGCGGAGCGCGAACCGGGCGAGGTCGCCATGGCGGCCCGTATCCTGGCGCGCGGTTCCCGGGCGCGGGTCGCCGAGCAACAGGGCGTCGGCCCCTACGCCTGGCGCACGAGGCGGGGGCGCCCGTACCTGATGCAGCAGGGGACGCTGCCAACTTGGGTCCGCGTCGTTGAGGTCGGCTGCGGCGACAGCAGCGCCCGGGTGCTCTTCGAGGGCGACCCGGACAAGGCCCTGCGCGAGTACGAGGAAGAGGCCAGGGGCCGGCTCCGCGCCACTGTGGACGCCACGGAGCGCAGACCCGGGCGGAGCTGTGCCAGCTGCCGTCTCGCACCGTCCTGCCCCGAGCTGCTGCCGGTCCCGGGACTCCTCGGGGTAGAAGATGTCACCCGCCCGCGGCGCACCGTCTCCGTCACCGACCTGCGCCGCCACGACAAGTGCCCGGCGCAGGAGCACCTGCGGCGCCTACGCCTGCCCCGCAGGCCCGGCATTGAGTACGGCAGCCCGGCCGTCCAGCGGGGGAAAGCGGTCCACAAGCTTCTGGAGCAGTTGCATGCCCGCACGCCGCACCGGCCCTGCACCCTCGCCGACGTCCCTGATCCCCGGGGGTGGAGCGCCGGGGAGTGGCCCTTGACCGGCCGTGGAGCGGAGCTCGGCGCCCAGATGATGGCCCGGCACGTCGCCGTCTGCCCGCTGAAGTACGCCGACCTCGGCATGCCCCTGAGCACCGAGCCTGTCCTGGTCTTCAACGACCCGGCGTCGGACACCGTGGTGATCGCCGAGCCCGACCTGCTGTACTGGGACGGCGGCGGCCGGGTGTACCGGGAGACCAAGACCACCGCGTACATCGCGGAGAGGTCGGGGAAGGACGTCCTGGAGGTATACCCTCAGGCGGCGCTCGCGCTGGTGCTGCTGGCGGAAGGCGCCCTCGGCGGCGACCCTGCCAGGTCGCGGGTGGAGCTGGAGATCCTCCGCCCCACCGGCCCTGACCTGGAGCTGATCAGCGCCGGCGATCCGGGCCGCGTCGCGAAGGCCCGTGAGGTCATCGCCTCGCTCGCTGGCCCCTGGCTATCCGACCGCGAGTTCGCGGCTAAGCCAGAAGCAAAGCGCTGCGCGGACTGCGAAGTCGCGCAGTGGTGCCCGTCGGCCCTCCTCGCCCCTCCCGATGACGGAGACTCTCGGCCCGGCGGGAAGCCGGACGCCCCGCCGACCCCGTCCGCCCAGTCAACTGCTGCCTTACCAGGAGGAACTCATGATGCCTGAGCAAACGCTCCCCCTGGTACCGCACAACGGGGTGACGCTTCTGCGGACCGTGGCCACTGCGGTCCTTGACCTGAGCGATGTGCCCAACCCGGGCACGTTCACGCTGCCGTACCCGGCTGAGGCCCAGCGCGCCCTGGACCGCACCGTGCTCGCCTGCCTGCTGCGCGGGGCCGAGCCGCCGCGCGGTGTCCCGGACCTGCTGGTCTGGTGCCGGGAGATCCCGGTCGTCGACTGGCCGCTGGACCTCCCGGAGGACCTGGCGGCCCCGAATGAGTACCTGATCGACCCGCACGGCCTGGAGCCGACGCAGCTGTGCTACGAGTGGGCGATCAGCCGCCGTGACTCGGCCGCCGAGCAGGTCGAGCGCGAGATGGTCTTCACGGCCATCGAGCAGTGCCGGGCCGCCCGCATGCCGGAGGCGTACGCGGCGTTCCGGCGGCTGCTGATCGAGCATCCGGTGCTCACCCGCGGGGAAGCCGCGGCGACCGGACTCGAGCCGGCCTTCCTCCCGGTCGCGGGCCTCCTGCCGCGCATCTACCTGCCCGCCCCGGCCGGCTGGGCGCGCGACGGCGTGCTCTACTCGTGCGGCCGCTGCAAGACCCTGCTGGTTCCCACCCGGGACGACGGCTGGTGGTGCGAGAACGACCGCTGCCGCCGCACCGGCCCCGCTCCGGTCGGCAAGACCTACCCCGAGGACGACGGCGGCGGGGTCCTCACCCTGACCCGTCCCCTGCGCCTGTTTGTCACCGCCCCCGGAAGAGCCGAACTGCGGCTGGAGAAGAAGCTCCACGGCCTGCGGCTCCGGCCCCAGATGTGGCCCGGGTACGACGCCTACGACTTGCACGTCACTCTGCCCGGCGGGCAGGAGTGGGCGGTCGACGTGAAGGACTGGGCCAGCCCCGCCCTGCTCGGCCGCCAGATCAGGCCGCTACCTGAGGACCCGCGACATGACAGGGCTTTCATCGTCGTCCCCGACCACCGTATGAGCCGCAGGCCCGGCTACCTGGACATCGTGGCCAAGAACATGCGCAAGACAGCCGCCGCGAAGGTGACGGTCATGAGCGAACGGCAGTTCACCGCAGCAGTCCGCGATGCCCTTGCGGAGCACGGCGGCCAGGGCGCGGACCACGAGAGCGAGGACGATCATGCGTGACCGCAGCATCTGGCAGGCGGGACTCCTCGACGAGTTGGAGCCGCACCTGGACGACCCCAAACCCCGCCTCACGGCATCTCGCCTGTGCGAGACTGAGCTGGGCCTGTACCTGATGGAGCAGCTCATACCCGGGCATCCGGCCGAGGCCGGATGGACGCTGCTGGGCGGCTACCCCTTTGCCCGCGCCATCGATGCCGTCACCACCCCCGAGCAGGAGCGGATGCTGCAGGTCGCCCGGCACCTGCTCTGGCCGCTGCGCCGCCCGCGGAGCTGGACCCTTGCGCTGGACCGCTACGCGCAGGTCGAGGACAGGCTGCGCGGGTACGTGCTGGACGGCCCCGGCGACACCGCGCGGCGGCGGCGCCCGGCCATCGCCGCGCAGCGCTGGGAGGCGTATGCCGCCGCGCTGGCCACGCCGCCGCCCTTCGTCATGCAGGGGACCCCCGTGGCTGCTCCCGGACTGTACCGCTTCCGGGAGCGGCCGGCACGCAACGGAGCCGAGCTGCTGTGGACCAGCGTCGAGCTTCCCGAGGCGCTGCCCGCGCTGCCCGGTGCCGAGCACGAGCTCGGCACCCCGCTGGCCGGAGGCGGCAAGCCGCTGCACGTCCGCTGGGACGAGCTGGCCGATACCGCGGCCTGGATGGACGCGGAGCTGGCCGCACGCAACGAGCCGCCTGGGCGGTGGGCACACAGGTTCAGCCGCGTGGGGCTATCGGTCCGGGATACCGAAAGGTCAGACTTCACCGGGGCAGAGATCCTTACGATCGACCAGATGCTGCACATCGTCGGCATGGTGGGCGCAGGCAAGAGCACGCTCCGCGACGTTCTCGCGGTATGGGCCGCCCAGCACGGCCTGCGCTCCACCCTTGTCGTCTCCGACGTCGCCGAGGCCCTCCACCTGGTCGCGCTGTTCACCTCGCTCGGCTTCACCGCCGCCCCCGTGCTCGGCGCCTCCACTCGCGAGCGGCACGTCCAGCGGATGCACCGGCGGCTGGCCGCCCGCGGGAACGCCTCGCTGCTCGCCCACGACTCCCCCGCCTTCGACTACCTGAGCACGGCATGCCCGCTCGACGCGCTGCGCGGCGTGGAGGCCCCGGACCCCCTCCGCTTCACCGACGCCCCGTGCGCGAGCCTGTATCCTGCCCGCCGCAAGGACCAGGAGCGGCGACTGTCCGCGCTCGCCCCGCCGCCCGAGGACGAGGAAGAAGACGACGGCAGGCCCCGCAGCAAGCGGCACAGCTGCCCGCTGTGGCACCAGTGCCCGCGCCACTACGGGGCACGGGAGCTGGTCGCGGCCGACATCTGGGTCGCCACCCCGGCGAGCCTCATCCATACCGCCGTGCCGTCCCAGCAGAACCCCGAGCGGCTGCGCTACCTTGAGCTGGCCTGCCGCCGTAGCGACCTGATCGTGGTGGACGAGGCCGACCGGGTCCAGATGCAGCTGGACATCATGTTCGCCCCCGCCACCACCCTGGCCGGGAAGGCCCCCAACTCGTGGCTCGACGAAGTCCACGCCCGCAAGATCGAGGAACTGTCGCGCAGCGGCCGGACCCAGCTCTCGGACGGCGACGTGCGCCGGTGGACCGCAGCGGTTAGCTCGGTCACCAGCGCGACGGACCGCATCTACGAGATCCTGCTCATGCGGCCCGATATCCGCCGGTGGGTGGAGGCCGACTACTTCAGCGCATGGACGCTGCAGCAGAAGCTCATCGACGAGTGGTTCGGCCCGGAGGAAGGCCCCGGGCAGCCGGACGCGGCCGATGTCCTCGACCGGCCGGGCCCCGAATGGGACGACCCCCGGCACGACGAGCCCGCAGACCAGTCACCCGGCCACAGCACGGAACGGTTGTCAGGCCCCCGCGAGGACAGCGGACAGAGGGCGCTGGTCATCAAGATCCTCGACGAGTTCCGTGATGACCCGCTCGGGGACACTGACAAGCACGGCACCGAGGCCAGCGCCCTTATCCAGCTCACCCGCCACCTGCTGCACGCCGCCGGAACCACGAACGTCCGCCAGATCGTCCGCGAGCAGCTGCTCGCCCTGTCCGGCCAGCCGGACCCAGGGGTCATCGCCTACGACACCAAAAAGGCCCGGGAGGACGCCAAGCGGAAGCTCGGGGAGCAGTGCCGGCAGTTCGAGTTCACCCTCCTGCTGTCCGTCTTGCATACGCGCCTGGACATGATGACGGAGATGTGGCCGCGGGTCGAAGCGGCGCTGAACCTCGTCGGGACGTCCAACGCGCTGTCCCGGCGCCCGCCCGAGGACTACCGGCCGCTGGTCCCGGAATCGCCTATGGGTAACATCCTCGGGTTCCAGTTCCAGCCCGACTCCAGCTCCCGCGAGCCGCAAAGCGGGGAACTGCGGTTCTTCCGGTGCGCCGGGTCCGGGCGTGAGCTGCTCCTCGGCCTGCCGGGCCTGACCGCCGCCGACGGCCTGCCCGCACCGCACGTCGTGCTGATGTCCGGCACCAGCTGGGCGGGAACCTCCACCCGCTACCACGTGCTCACCGAGGTCGGCGCGATCCTCAGCCCCCCGCAGGACGAACTCGACGCCATCGACCGGACGACGTTCACCCCCTGCTTCCTCAAAGACGCCGCAGGCAAGCCGCTGAAGCTCTCCGGCGCCAAGCCCCACCTGCGCCCGCGCGTACTGGAGCAGATGCTCAGCCAGCTCGCCCGGCCGCGCCCTGACGGATCAGCCAGCCCGATGCAGGCGGAGCTTGCCGCCATCGGCGACGACAGCCGCAGGCGGCTGCTCCTGCTCACCGGCAGCTACGACGAGGCCCGCCGGGCGGCAGACTACCTGGAGACCATC
This sequence comes from Actinomycetota bacterium, assembly GCA_003161205.1. The sequence goes on from PMOU01000234.1 coordinate 12,470, forward strand.
GAGCGCTGGGCCGGGCGGGTCTGCCGGCTCGTCTCCGACGACGCGGAGCAGGACCACCTGTGGCGTGAGGCCGCTCACGCGCCCTCTACCCGCAGGGGCGCCCCCGGGGCGCGACGGCGCGGGGACGTCGCGACCTTCGCCGAGACCGGCGCGGAAGTGCTCGTCGCCCCGCTCCTTGCCATCGAGCGCGGCCACAACATCCTCAACGACGAAGGCACGGCGGCGATCGGCTCGGTGTTCTTCCTCGCCCGCCCGCACCCCCGGCCAGACGACATCGGCCTGGCCATCCAGGCCGTGAACGACTGGGCCGCCCGGATGCTGAGGGACGGCAGCTTCAGGGAACTGGTCCGCGACGAGGACACCCTGGACGCCGCCGGCAAGGAGTTCCGCCACCAGGCCCGCGCGAAGTGGCGCCACCTGCTGAACCAGCCCATGGCTTATTCCCGGCTCGGCGAGGAAGAGAAGGCCTCGTTCACCTGGGACCAGCTCGTGGTCATCTGGCAGGTCATCGGCAGGCTCGTCCGCGGCGGCGTGCCCGCCCGCGTCGTGTTCGTGGACGCGCCCTTCGCGGAGCGGCAGGCTCGGGGCCTGTCCGGCGACACAGCCGAGACCAGCCTGCTCGCCAGCATGCTGCACGTGCTGGCCCCCTACTGCGGCGACAGCGAACCGCCATCCGGCGGCAGCCCGGTCCCGGCCCTGGACCGCGTGCTCGTCACGACCCTCTACAAGCCGCTTTATACGGCCCTGTCCCGGCTTTTCCCCGCCTCTGAAGCGGACCCCGCTGCGATCACGCACCTGGAGACCTCGTGACCACCTTCGACTCCATCCGGCTCACCGCCTACCAGCCCGACCGCGACGCGGGCGCGTTCACCCAGGGCTGGTTCGGTCTGGCGTTCCCTGCCCGCTGGCGCAAGCTCTTCCTAGAGCACTACCGGCTCCATAAGCGCGACCCCGACCGCTGCCAGCGGGTCCCGATCGGTCGGCTGAACGAGGTGATCAGGGCGGTCGCCCCGGACCTGGTGTCCGTGGCGCGCGGGGCGACCGAGAACGACGCCAGCCCCTGGATCTACGCCCGAGACCGCTTCCCGGTCCCGCTGCTGCGCCAGATGATCCTCGCGTGGATCTACGATATGCACCGCGAGGAGACCGACCCCGATAAGAAGGCCGAGATCCAGGCCGCCACCACCAGGCTTGTGGCGGAACTCGACTTCAGCGAGCTCAGCTGGGATCCCGAGCCCGTCGACCTCCTCGCCCGCAGCCTGAACGCCGACGGCACGGCCGAACCCGACGGGCGCCTGTACCAGCTGCTCCCGGACGAGCTGGCAAAGCGCGCACTCGCCCTGGGCCCCTACGCCTTCGAGGACGCGCGGCTGAGCTTCCGCATCGCGCCGACCACGCGCGGCGCGGAACTCATCTCCTGGCCCCCGCGCGACCATCACGACGAGGACGGCACCTGGCAGTTCTCCCTGGTCCTCTCCCTGACCGTGCACACCGCCCCGTTCACGGGCGACTTCCGCGTCCACGTCCGGACAGGCATCCGCCGCTGGTGCACCAGCGGGCCGGTCAAGATCGGCTACCGGCGCAGCGTGTCGACGTACCTGCTGACCGAAACGCCGTGGCTGCAAGGCGGCCCCGGCACGGGGCGCTTCGCGGTCAGCCAGCTGTGCAACGGCGACGCACCCGATACCTACGACTGGACCCGAGGCGGCCCGGAAGGCATGCTCAAGCAGCTGATGTTCGCCCAGCAGTTCCCCAGCCCCGCAGCCCTCCAGGCCGCCCCCGCAACCTGGATCGACGGCGCGGGCGGCGTCACAGCCGGCGTCGTCTACAGCACGCTCATGGGTACCCACGGCGTCGGAGCCGGGCTGATGCCGCGCGACCGGGCACCGCTCTCGGAATGGATCGCCCCGGCCTTCGAGCCGTTCCTGCACCGCGTCCCCGACCACCGCCCCAGCAAGTACCCGGTCGCGCCGCGCAACCTCCCCAAGAAGCCGACCGGCAATACACCCGAAGAAAAAGACGAGAAGAAAGCCCAGATCACCCGGCGGGAGCAGCAAGCCCGCCGGGAAGGCCTGGCTCGCATCCTGGAGGGCGAGCCACTGCACGCCGAGGTGCTATGGCAGGACACCCGCACGCGCGACGGACTGATCGCCCAGCTGACCGAGGCCCTCGGCCTAGACGACCAGTACACCAGCGACGCCGACCAGCGCACCTGGCGGACCAGCGAACTGACGATCCACTTGCGGCTAGAGGAAGCCGGCGACCTCGCCGCGCCCCTGGCCTTCCCCGGCCCGAAACCGAAGAAGAAGCACCTGCACAAGGCGATCAGCCAGCGCCGCCGCCAGGTATCCGGCCGCCTCTCCGCCACGGGCCACCCGGCGGACCTGACGCTCGTCGAGATCGACCACCCGGATGACTTCGCGCCGCTCACCGACCCCAAGTTCGCCCTGCGGCTCGGCTGCGCCGACGCCGGCCGCCTGACCCAGTTCATCAACACGCCCAGCGGCAAGCGAAAGACAGCCACCCGCACCAGCATCGAGCACCGCTCCCTGCAGTCCTGGACCGACGGATTCCGCCAGCTCGGCCTGAGCACCATCCCCGAGCACAGCCTCAACGGCATTCCCTCCGACCTGAACCTGATTGCCCTGTGGCTGGTCAAGCGCCGCGCCGACGGCCCCACCGGCCAGCGCCGCACGACCCCGGTAGCCGTGCGAACCGGCCCGTCCGGCGCCATCACCGGGTGGGACCCGGACACCGGCGAGTGGATCCCGTACCGGACCCTGCTCCTGCGCCTGACCCGGCACGCCGACATCCCGGGCGAGGAAGAAGCAGAGGCGGACGGGAACACGGAGCAGAGAAAGAGCAAGCGCCCCTGGTACCCGGACTCCGAGGAGCAGCGCGCGATCACCGCCCAGTTCATCAAGCCCCTGCTCTACAGCCTCCGCCGCGAGCAAGTGCTCCTCATGACCCACGCCCAGAACAGCCGCGGCCTCTGGCCGTTCCTGGTCAACAGGAACCTGCTCCGCGACAGCCTCCAGTTCGGCGCTAGCGCGGCGCAGGGGATCGGCCTGTACGGCGACGGCCTGCGCCACGTGCGGCTCCGCGACCACTCCATGAACGAAACACCCCAGTGGTACGGGTATACCCCCGCCCCCGACAAGCCCGTCCAGGACGACGACGACCCAGCCGACCGCTACGGCATCGCCGCCGGCCTCTGGGTCAGCCCTGACAGCGGCAGCGACCTGCGCACATTCCTGAGCACAGCGGCCAAGGCCAGCACGGCGAAGAACGCCGCCGTCGAGGCGTCCAAATTCGTCACCCGCGAGAACCAGAAGGGCGAGACCGTCATCGACACCGGCAAGAACGCCTCGAACCCCGGAATCGTCGAGCTGACCGTCGCCGCCTGCAACCCGGCACCCGGGACCAAGGCCACGACGGCATCCGACCCGGAACTGTGGGCCGCCCTCGTGCACCAGCTCCGCCGCGCACCCGACTATCGCGACACGCTCGCACTCCCCCTGCAGATGCACCTGGCCAAGCTGACCGAAGAGTACGTCCTGCCGCATGACCCAGATGCGGATTAAGAAACCCCGACTATCCTTACTGCGGTGCCCGTGCACTGCTTGGATGACCTGCATTGAAACGGGCGCTGGTCAGTCTTTTGTGCCCATCCCGAAATGCCTGATCACCGCCAGCGAGTGCGCTCAGTAGGAACGCCGCGGATACGGTCCAGTGCCCTGGTCCGACATCCAGTTGTCGGGGCCGGTCTCGCATCGGACAGCCGCAATGTAACCAAATAGAACTGAAATATAACCGCCGACGGGTTACATTTGCCTTGTGACTACGGAAGATCTCGATGGACTTGTCCGCGAGCTGCGAGCCACGGGCGGGGACACAGCTTCAGTAGAGGTCAAGTCGGCAGCTGGGGGCCTCCCCGCGTCCATCTCGTCTACCCTCAGCGCCCTGGCGAATCTTCCCGGCGGCGGCCTGGTCATCCTGGGGCTTGACGAGCGCACTGGCTTCCGTCCTGTTCCGCTTGCCGATCCTCAGGCGCTCAAGCAGGGACTCGCCGCCAAGGCGCGCAGCTTCAGCCCGCCAGTCCGCCTCACGATTGAGGACGGGATGGTCGACGGGGCGCCCGTCATCGTCGCCCGGGTCCATGAGTGCGACAGTTCGGCCAAGCCGTGCCGCATCGCTTCCTCAGGCGAGTCCTACCTGCGAAGCTACGACGGGGACTACCGGCTGTCCGACCTTGAGGAACAGGCATTCCTGGCCGCCAGGCGGCCACCGCTGTTCGACCGGGTGCCCGTGGCCGACGCCACCGCAGGTGATCTCGATCCGAAACTGACAGCTGCCTTCATCGCGACCGCACGCGACCGCGATCCCTACGGGCTCGGGCGGTTCGACGACGACTCCGAACTGCTCACCCGGGCTGGAGTAACGACTCGGGACGGGATTCCCACCGTGGCCGGCATCCTCGCCCTCGGCGTGTACCCGCAGCAGTGGTTCCCGCGGTACGTCATCCAGTTGGCGGCCGAGCCGCAGGCAGACGATCCCCCGGGCACCCGGGCCAGGAACCAGGCGACCCTCTCCGGGCCGATCCCCCGCATGCTGGAGTCCGCGATGGCCTGGGCCAGGCGGAACTTCGACACCACCATCGTGTCCGAACCCGACGGGACCGTGCACGACCAGGCCGCCTACCCGCTCACCGCGTTCCGTGAGCTGGTCGCCAACGCTCTGATCCACCGGGACCTCGATCACTGGTCCGCCGGGCAAGCGGTCGAGGTCCGACTGCGGCGCGACCGCCTTGTCATCTCCAACCCAGGCGGACTCTACGGGATCACGGCCGACCGTCTCGGCTTGGAAGGGGTGACCTCTGCCCGCAACGCCCGGCTGGTCACCATCTGCCAGTACGTGCACTCACCCGAGAGCGGACTACGGGTCATCGAAGCGCTCGCCACCGGGATCCCGACTGTCACAGCCGAACTCCAGCGAGCAGGCCTCCCCCCGGCGCACTACATAGACACGGGGATCGGCTTCACGGTCATCCTCCGCCCCTCCGCACGACGGACCGCTCCCCGTCCCAGCCTCAACAGCACCGAACTGCGCGTCTACGACGCCCTCGCCGACGGGCAGAAGACCATCGCCGAGCTTCAGGACCTGCTCGGCATCCAGCCACCCACACTCCGGAAAGCGCTGCGCTCGCTGCGGTCCCGCGACCTTGTCGAGCAGCACGGCGGCCGTGGGCAAACGACCTGGTACCAGCAAACGAACAGCACCAGATAGTCACCAGGCAGACCAGCCACCAGCCAATCCGTCACAGGATCGACGCGGACCGGCCGCCTGTGGGACAGGAGGCCGACCCTGAACAGGTTCGATATAAGCGTGCACGCGATCCGGCGGCGGCCAGGGCGGCGCAAGCCGTTCGAGGTTCGCTGGCGGGCGGCGGGACGCAGCAAGTCAAAGTCGTTCACCACCAGGAAGCTCGCCGACAGCTACCGTGCCGAGCTGGTCCGAGCGGCCCGGATGGGCGTGGAGTTCGATCCGCTGACCGGCGAGCCGACGGAATGGCACGTCCCCGAACCCGCGGTTGTCACCTGGTACGAGGAGGCCACCGCGTACACCGTGATGAAATGGCCGTCCCTGGCCGCTCACTCCCGCGCCAGCGTGGCCGAGGCGCTCGCCACGGTCACGCCCGCGCTGACCCAGCCCGGTGGACGTGGCCGACCCGGTCCGCGGGAGTTGCGCACGGCCTTGTACCAGCATGCCTTCAACCCCGCCCGCCCGGCCGAACCGGGCAGCGCCGCCGCGCGGATCCTCGACTGGGCGCTGCAGGCATCCCTGCCGGTCGGCTGCCTCAGTGACCCGGCCGTGCTGCGGACCGCGCTGGAGGCGCTGACGTTCCGGCTGGACGGCAGCCGCGCTGCCGCCAACACCATCATCCGCAAGCGCGTCGTCCTGCACGGCGCGCTCGGCTACGCGGCCGAGTCCGGGCTGCTGCCGGACAACCCGCTGGACAGCACCAACTGGCGGGTGCCGAAGTCATCTGCAGCTCTCGACCCGGCTGTCGTAGCCAGCCCGGATCAGGTCAGCATGCTGCTGGACGCGGTCGCCCGGACCCGGCCGGAGCTGATCGCTTTCTTCGGCTGCCTGTACTACGCCGCGCTTCGCCCCGAAGAAGCCGTCGCCCTGCGCACCTCCGACTGCCACCTGCCCACTTCCGGGTGGGGCATGCTCCGGCTCGCTTCGGCTGCGCCCAGGACCGCCGCCGCGTGGACCAGCGACGGCACCAGCTATGAACGACGCGGGCTCAAACACCGGCCGGAAGGGACGATCCGCATGGTCCCGGCCCCTCCGGTGCTTGTGGCCGTGCTCCGCGCGCACCACGCCGCCTACGGCACTGCACCCGACGGCCGACTGTTCCGGGGAACCCG
>PMOU01000102.1 GCA_003161205.1 Actinomycetota bacterium
GTGTCGAGGGTGCCGGAACGGATGTCGCGCTCCTGGCCGCCGCCGTGCAGCACGGGCACCGGGGTCACGCCCCGGCCCAGGATGAGCGCCCCGACGCCGACCGGGCCGCCGAGCTTGTGGCCGGTGACGGTCAGCGCGTCGGCTCCGCTCGCCGCGAAGTCGACGGGCAGCTGCGCGGCGGCCTGCACGGCGTCGGTGTGAAACGGCACGCCGTACTCGTGCGCCACCGCGGCCAGCTCGCTGACCGGGTGCACCGTGCCCACCTCGTTGTTCGCCCACATCACGCTGACCATGGTCACCTGCTCGGGCGCCTGGCCGATGGCGGCGCGGAGCAGGTCGGGGCGCACCGTGCCGTCAGGGTCGACGGCGAGCCAGACGGCCTCGGCGCCCTGCGCCTCCTCGAGCCAGCGGACCGAATCGAGGACGGCGTGATGTTCCACCGAGGTGGTCAGCACCCGGCGGCGGGAATCAGTGCGACGAGCCCAGTACAGGCCCTTGACGGCGAGATTGTCCGCCTCGGTGCCGCCGCTGGTGAAGACGATCTCGCTTGGCCGCGCGCCGAACACCTCGGCGAGCTGCTCGCGCGACTCCTCGACCACCCGGCGGGCACGCCGGCCCGCGGCGTGCAGCGACGACGGGTTGCCGAGCTGGGCCAGCTCCTCGGTCATCGCGGCGATCGCTTCTGGCCGCATCGGCGTCGTCGCCGCGTGGTCCAGGTACACCGGACTTGTACGGTATGAACTCATGGCTGCGTACAGCCTAGCCGTCGCCGAGATACGGAAGATACAGATGTAACGGGCAAATGACGGGCTACTTGCGCTTGCCGATCTCCTCGAGGAGCTGCGGGACCACCTTGAACAGATCGCCGACGACGCCGAAGTCGGCCAGCTCGAAGATCGGCGCCTCCGGGTCCTTGTTCACGGCGATGATCGTCTTGGAGGTCTGCATGCCGGCCCGGTGCTGGATCGCGCCGGAAATGCCGATCGCCATGTACAGCTGCGGCGACACGGTCTTGCCGGTCTGGCCGACCTGGAACTGGTGCGGGTACCAGCCGGCGTCGGTCACGGCCCGGGACGCGCCGACAGCCGCGTTGAGCGAGTCCGCCAGCGTCTCGATGATCTGGAAACCCTCGGCCCCGCCGGTGCCGCGCCCGCCGGAGACCACGATCGACGCCTCGGTCAGGTCGGGACGCTCGCCGCGTTCGGCCACGACCCGGTTGGTGACCTTGGCGCCCTTGGCGTCGGCGGTCAGGGACACCGGGGAGATCTCCGCCGCCCCGGTCTCGGGCTCGGGCGCCACCGCGTTCGGGCGCATCGCGACGATCGGCGTGCCCCGCCGGACCCGCGCATGGACGATCGTCGCGCCGCCGAAGATCGACTGCTCGGCGACCGGCCCGTCGTCGCCGGGCTGCAGGTCCACCGCGTCGGTGAGCACGCCGGAGTCGATCTTGACCGCGAGCCGCCCCGCGACCTCCTTGCCCTGGGCGTTGCCGGCCAGTAGCACCAGCGCCGGGGACTTCTCCGTGACCAGCTGGGCCAGCAACGCCGCCGCGGGCGCCACCACGTAGTCGTCGAAAACCGAGTCGGCGGCCACGTATATCTTGGCCGCGCCGTACTCGGCCAGGCGCGCCTGGCCCTGTTCGGAGCCCGGCCCGGTCCAGACCACCGACGGCTCGCCGAACCGGCGGGCCAGCGTGATCAGCTCGAGCGTGACCTTCTTGACGTCGTCGTCCACGTGCTCCGCGAGCACCAGGATCTCAGCCATGCCGTTTCCCTCCGGGCCTTCAGATGAACTTGCGCGCGGCGAGGAACTCGGCCGCCTTGACGCCGCCGTCGCCTTCGTCCTTGACGATCGTGCCCGCCGCCCGCGGCGGCCGCTGGGTGTGGTCGACCACCTCGGTGGCCGCGCCGGCCAGGCCCACCGCGGCGGGATCGATGCCCGCGTCGGCCAGGGTCAGCGTCTGCACCGGCTTCTTCTTCGCGGCCATGATGCCCTTGAACGACGGGTAGCGCGGCTCGTTGGTCTTCTCGACCACGCTGACCACGGCGGGCAGGGTGGACTCGACCTCGAAGTACCCGTCTTCGGAGACCCGGCGGATACGGATCGCCGAGCCGTCGATCTCCACCTTGCTGGCCAGCGAGAGCTGCGGGACGTCCAGCCGCTCGGCCAGCATCGCGGCCATCACGCCCATCCGGGCGTCGGTGGACTCCGAACCGCAGATCACCAGGTCGAAGCCGATCTGCCCGAGGACCTGAGCCAGCGCGTACGACGTCGACAGCCCGTCCGAGCCGGCCAGGCCGTCATCCAGCAGGTGCACGGCCTTGTCGGCACCCATGGAGAGCGCCTTGCGGATCGATTCGGCCGCCTTCTCCGGGCCCATGGTCACGATGGTGACCTCGGCTTCGCTGCCCGCCGCCCGCTGGGCCTCGGCGATCTGCAGGCCCTCCTCGATGGCGTACTCGTCAAGCTCGTTGATGAGACCGTCCACCGACGCGCGGTCCAGCGTGCCGTCAGCCGGCTTGAGCTTGCGTTCGGCCCAGGTATCGGGCACCTGCTTGACCAACACGACGATGTTCATGGACGACACCGACCTCCTTCGTTGCTGGGTACAGCCTGCCAAACTGCCTCGCGCGGCCCGGCACCGGGTCCATATCGGTCATGTTACTTGCCGGTAAAACACGTTCGAGCCGCCCTCCGGACAGGTACCAGGCGTGCTGCGGGCGAGAGCCGGGCGTCTGCGGGCGAGAGCCGGGCGGAGGATCCAGCACGGGATTCGGGCTGTGAATATCGCTTGGAGCACATCGCAGGAATCGGCCCGGTGCCGCCTGTATCGTGTGGAGTCACATCGAAGGAAGGAGCGGTCTTTTGGCTCGCGTCACTGTCATCGGGACCGGATACCTCGGGCTCACGCACGCCGTCTGCATGGCGGACCTCGGCCACGAGGTGCTGGCGATCGACGTCGACGCGGAGAAGATCGCCAAGGCCGCGCGCGGGGAGGCCCCGTTCTTCGAACCCGGCCTGGAACCGCTGCTGCGCAAGAACGTGGACTCCGGCAGGCTCCGGTTCACCACGTCGTTCGCCGAAGTAGCCGAGTTCGGCGATATCCACTTCCTGTGCGTGGGGACGCCGCAGGGCGAGTCCGGCCGGGCCGACCTCAGCTCCGTCTACGGCGCGACCGAGGCGCTCGCGCCGCACCTGACGTCGCCGTGCCTGATCGTGGGCAAGTCGACCGTCCCGGTCGGGACGGCCCGGCAGGTGATGAACCGGGTGCGGGCCATCGCGCCGGCCGGCCGCCAGGTCGACGTGGCCTGGAATCCGGAGTTCCTGCGGGAAGGGTTCGCCGTGCAGGACAGCCTGGCCCCCGACCGTATCGTGCTGGGCGTGGTCTCCGGCCAGGCCGAGCCGCAGCTGCGCGAGGTGTACCGTGCACCGCTGGCGGAGGGAACGCCGCTGCTGGTGATGGACCTGGAAACGGCTGAACTGGTCAAGGTGGCCGCGAACGCGTTCCTCGCGACCAAGATCTCCTTCATCAACGCGATGGCCGAGATGTGCGAGCAGGCCGGCGCGGACGTGCTGCCGCTGGCCGAGGCGCTCGGCTACGACGCGCGGATCGGCAGGCGGTTCCTCTCACCTGGGCTCGGCTACGGTGGCGGCTGCCTGCCCAAGGACATCCGGGCGTTCCGTGCCACCGCGGCCGACCTGGGCGTGGACTCCCTGGTCAGCTTGCTGGGCACGGTGGATACGATCAACCTCGGCCGCCGGGACCGGGTGGTCGCGCTGGCCCGCGAGCTAGCCGGGGGCTCGCTGGCGGGCCGCCGGGTGGCGGTGCTCGGCGTCGCGTTCAAGCCCGACAGCGACGACATCCGGGATTCCCCCAGCCTGGCCGTCTGCGGACGGCTCGCGACCGAGGGCGCGATCGTGTCCGTGCACGACCCGGTGGCCATGCCCAGCGCGGCCGCCGTCCAGCCGGACCTGCGGTACGCGCCGTCGGTCTCGGAAGCGGCCGAAGGCGCCGACCTGGTCCTGCACCTCACCGAGTGGCCCGAATTCCGGGCCATCGACCCCGCCGCCCTGGCCAGAGTGGTCGCCCGGCCGCTGATCATCGACGCGCGGTGCTGCCTGGACGCCGACCTGTGGCGCAGCGCCGGCTGGACCGTCCACGCCCTGGGCCGCCCGTAAGCGGTAAGGGCAGCCAAGACGGCCCCCGGAGGGGGCCCCCAGGGGGCACGGGGGCGGGGCAGCCCCCCATAAGGGGGGGTCTGGGGGGGATCTTCCCCCCGAGGCTATAAAGCTTCTGCCGCCTCGACCACGTTGACCAGGAGCATGGCGCGGGTCATCGGGCCGACGCCGCCCGGCATGGGGGCCAGCCATCCGGCCACCTCCGCGACGTCCGGGGCCACGTCGCCGACCAGGCCTGCCTCGGTGCGGGTGATGCCCACGTCGACGACCGCGGCGCCGGGCTTGACCATGTCCGCGGTCACCAGGCCCGGCCGGCCCGCGGCCACCACCACGATGTCGGCGGTCCTGGTGTGCGCGGCCAGGTCCTTGGTCCCGGTATGGCAGAGCGTCACGGTGGCGTTCTCGGTGCGCCTGGTCAGCAGCAGGCCCAGCGCCCGGCCCACCGTGATGCCGCGGCCGATGACGGTGACGTCGGCACCGGCGATGGCCACGCCGTAGTGGCGCAGCAGCTCGATGATGCCGCGCGGCGTGCACGGCAGCGGGCCCGGTTCCCCGAGGACCAGCTTGCCGAGGTTGGCCGGGTGCAGCCCGTCCGCGTCCTTGGCCGGATCCATCCGGTTCAGCACCGCATGGGCGTCAAGCCCGGCGGGCAACGGCAGCTGGACGATGTACCCGGTGCAGACCGGGTCGGCGTTCAGCTCGTCAACCACCGCTTCTACCTGTGCCTGGGTCGCGTCGGCGGGTAGGTCGCGCCGGATGGACGCGATCCCGACCTGGGCGCA
>PMOU01000347.1:0-284 GCA_003161205.1 Actinomycetota bacterium
GCCCGGGCCGGCTCGATGGCCAGGAAGCAGATGTCCGCGCGGCCCCGCACCATCGCCTCGAAGCTCTCCCGGGCAGCGTCATAGCAGGCAAGGTCCACCGGGACCCCGAGCCGCGCCCCGAGTTCGCGCGCGATGTCTACTGTCACCCCGGCCGGCGCCGCGGCGGTGCCCTGCGCCAGGACCGGGTTGCCCAGGTTGATCGCGGCGCGCAGCACCCCGTCCGGCACCAGGTCGCTGACTACCGTGTCCTCGACGCTTTTCACGATGGTCACCGTACCAAGCGG
>PMOU01000347.1:443-13114 GCA_003161205.1 Actinomycetota bacterium
ATGCTGAACCGCATGGGTTACGCGGAGGCAGCCGAGGAGGCCGCCCGGGTTCTCCCCGAGCAGGTCGAGCTCAAGCAGCTCGAGGAGTTCGGCGACCGGCACGGCATTTCCCGGTCCGAACTGGTCAGCGCGATGGGCGGCACGCTGTAGCCATGAAGCTCCACGTCGGCTGCGCGATGTGGAACCACGCACCCTGGCAAGGCCGTTACCTGCCGGGGTCGCTGGCCCCGCGGGACCGCCTCCGGGCCTACGCGACCTGGTGCAACGCCGTCGAGGGCAATACGACCTTCTACGCGACGCCCGCCCTGCCCACGGTGAGATCGTGGGCCGGGCAGACCGGCCCTGACTTCCGCGCACGCCCTGTGGATTCAGCTGCCGCCGTCCTTCAGCCCGGCCGGCCTGGGCGCTCTCACCGGTCACGGGCCCTGACGCCCTATCCCGTCGTGCGTTACATCGGCCGGGACGACGCGGCCCGGACCGTCGCGGGATGGCAGCCCTGGCTCGAGACCGTGGCCGGCTGGCTGCGGGAGGGGCGCTCCCCGACCGTCTTCATCCATACCCCCGACAACGTCGACGCGCTGGAGCTGGCCCGCCGGTTCCACGACGAGGTGCGAGTCCGCGTTCCGGAGGTCGAGCCGCTCCCCGAGCCGGTCCCCGCCGGGCCGCCGACGCTGTTCTGAACGTCGACCGGACAGGAAGGGACGTTGCATGCCGCCACCCGGAGTCGCGCTCGACCGGCTCGGTTTTCTCACCATCGGCCTGTTCGATGGCGAGAACCCCGGTCCCGGGCACCAGACGACGCTGGAGATCATCGAGCTGGGTGAGCGCCTTGGCTTCGACAGCGCCTGGGTCCGTCACCGCCACCTGCAGTACGGCATCTCCTCGCCGGTCGCCGTCCTGGCGGCGGCGTCGCAGCGGACCCGCCGCATCGAGCTGGGCACGGCGGTGACCCCGCTCGGCTGGGAGAACCCGCTGCGGCTGGCCGAGGATCTCGGCACGGTCGACGTGCTGTCCGGCGGCCGGCTCAATCCGGGGGTCAGCGTCGGGCCGCCCATGCACTTTGACGACGTCAAGGCCGCGCTGTACCCCGACACCGCGGACATCGAGGACTTCAGCTACGAGCGGGTATCCCGGCTGCTGCGCCTGATCGGGGGCGAGCCGGCCAGCACGTTCGAGGGCGTCCAGGGCCTGGAGCGGTTCTCGGCCCGGGTGCAGCCGCACTCGCCCGGGCTGCGGAGCCGGATGTGGTACGGCGGGGCGAGCACGGCCTCGGCGCGCTGGGCAGGCCAGCACCGGATGAACTTCCTGACCAGCAGCGTGGTCCGGGCGGAGGAGTCAGAGGACTTCGCCGCGACCCAGCAGTCGCACATCCGGGCGTTCCGGGCCGCCCATCCGGACGGACCGGACGCCCGGGTGTCGCAGGGGCTGGTGGTGATCCCGACCGACAGCGCGACCGCCGCGCAGCGGGCCAAGTACGCGGCTTACGTGCAGACGCGTACGCCGCGGACGGCCAGCCCGCAGGGACCGGCGCGGATGATGTTCGCCCGCGACCTGCTCGGATCCTCCGGCCAGATCGCCGAGGCGCTCTACGCGCACGCCGGTTTCCGCGAGGTCCGGGAGGTCGCCTTCGCGCTGCCGTTCAGCTTCTCCCGCGAAGATTACGTCCAGATCCTGTCCGACATGGCCGCCAAGCTCGGACCGGCCCTAGGCTGGCGGCCCGCCGGGGACCGCTAGCGAGTCGGGCCGGCTTCGCCGTCCCCAGCTACGGATAGGCTGAGGTGGCAGTGGCCGGGCCTACACGCTGCCCGAGCCGGAGCATCTTATCGCGTGAGGCTTCGTTCTCGATTCTCTCGGGGCTGTCCGATCGGAAGGCACCTGAACCATGAGCACGCGATACGGTTTCGTCAGCACGTTGCCCTGCATCGTCGTCCTGAACACGGTGCCGACCGAGTACCGCGACCTGGCCGGCCGGCTGATCACGGCGAGCGTGGCCGCATGACCGCCGGCCGCGTGACTCCCGCGGGAGACGTCTACCAGCCGGTGTTCGATCACCTCGAACTGCTCACGGACGACCGCGGTCTCTTCGAGCACGCCCTGCACACGGTCCCCCGGCGCGAGCACGGCTATTGCGTCGACGACGTCGCCCGCGGGCTGGTCGTCGTGTGCCACGAGCCCGAACCCGGGCCGGCCGCCCGCCGTCTGGCCCGCTGCTACCTCGCCTTCGTCCTGGACGCGCTCGATCCCGCCGGGGCCTGCCACAACCGGATGGCGGTCGACGGACAGTGGCGCGACGAGGCGGCCGTGGGTGACTGGTGGGGACGGGCGCTGTGGGGCCTGGGTGTCGCCGCCGCNNGGCGCCGCTGAGCTGCTCAGACAACGACCGGACGAGATGGCGGCCAGGCGGCTGCTCACCGACACGCTGGCCATGATCGGCGACGGGGGGACCGATTCCCGGTGGCCCTGGCCGGAGGAACGGCTGAGCTACGCCAACGCCTCGATTGCCGAGGCGCTGATCGTCGCGGGTGACGCCGTCGACGACGAGCCGGCCCTGGCCCGCGGCCTGAGCCTGCTGGAGTTCCTGCTGCGCACGCAGACGCGCGATGGCCACCTGTCGGTGACCCCGGCGGGCGGGCGCGGCCCCGACGACGTAGGCCCCGGCTACGACCAGCAGCCCATCGAGGTGTCCGCCCTGGCTGATGCCTGCGCGAGCGCGTTCCGGATCACCCGCGAGTCGTCCTGGCTGACGGGCGTCACCCTGGCCTGGGACTGGTTTCTCGGTAACAACGACAGCGCGGTCCCCATGTTCGACCCCCGTACCGGTGGCGGCTATGACGGCCTGGAACGTCACGGCCGCAACCAGAACCAGGGCGCCGAATCCACCCTGGCCATGCTCGCGACCGCGCAGCAGGCCCGCCGGGTCAGCGAGCTGGAATGATCGCGCACCGCGTTCAGGCCGGCCTGCGCCCCGATCCGGCCCGCGTCATCGCGCAGCTTTTCCTGCCGGGCGAGGAGCTGCAACGTCCCCATTCGCGGGCCAGTCAGGTCGTCGGCCGCGTGATGAGCCTGGCCGAAGACGAGGTCGAGCGGCTCGCCGCGGACCTGCTCCGCGACTTCGGCGGCCGCCACCACGATTACCAGGCGCTCCTGGGGCGGCATGCCTCGATCATCTCCGCGCATCTGGAGGAGCCACGTGAGCTGACGGCGGCGCGCACGTTGCTGCTGGGCGCGACCTTCACCGCGGAGTACGCCACGGAGGCCGCGGCCCTGTGCAACCCCAGTGCGGTGCTGGGCCCGGACCAGGGTGGCCTGCGCGCGGGCCAGGCCCGGGTGGCCCTCAGCGTGCGCGGCATCGGCGAAGGGCACATCTCCTCGATCGGCTTCTGCTCGGCCGTCGTCGGCCCGGGCGCGCAGTGGTCCTTCGAGCCGCGGCAGCTGCCTGCCTGCGCCGCGGACACCACACCGGCCCGCTGGCGGCGGGCGCACCTGCACGCCGTCCTGGCTGACCAGGGTCATCTCGATGAACTCGCGGAAGCCGTCCTGCACACCCTGCCCGTCGAGTTCGACGGCGCTGACCTGGAGCGGGCGCTGGCCAGGGCGCACCGCGACCTGCTGTCCCGGACCGGTTCCGCCGCCACCGCCGACCTGCTGCGCAAGGTGGTCTCCTCGGCCTACAACGCCTCCTTCACCCCCGACACCGACCTCGCGCAGCGGACCTTGTCGCCGTCCGCCGAGGAGGAGAGCAACGGCATGGAAGACGCGCGGTTCACCCGGTTCGTCGACGACGACGGGACCGCCGAGTACCGCGCCACCTACACGGCCTATGACGGACGGCAGATCGCCCCGCGCCTGCTCATCAGCCCGGACCTGCGGGTCTTCCGCGCGCACCGGCTGGCCGGCCCGGCCGCCCGGAACAAGGGCATGGCGCTGTTCCCCCGCAAGGTGCGCGGACAGCACCTCGCCCTGTGCCGATCCGACGGCGAGAGCACCAGCCTGGCCAGCTCGGCGGACGGTTACGTGTGGGACCAGCCCGTGGTCCTGCGGGTACCGTCCGCGCCGTGGGAGATGCTGCAGGTCGGCAACTGCGGGCCGCCGATCGAGACCGACCAGGGCTGGCTGGTGCTCACCCATGGCGTCGGCCCGATGCGGGTCTACGTCATGGGCACGCTGCTGCTCGACCTCGAGGACCCGGCGCGCGTCATCAGCTATTCGAAGACTCCGCTGCTGTCCCCCGGCCGGGATGAGCAGGACGGCTACGTCCCCAACGTCGTGTACTCGTGCGGGGCCTTCCTGCATGACGGCCTGGTCTGGATTCCCTACGGGATAGATGACTGCCGTATCGGGGTGGCTTACGCGCCGCTCGGCGCGGTGCTGGCCGACATGAGCAGCGCTTCGTAGGTCCGCAGGTAGTCCTCCACCATGCGGTCGGCGCCGAACCGCGCGACGGCGCGGGCATGGACGGCCGANNACCACCTCGGGCATCGAGCCGCGCCGGTACGCCACGACCGGGGTGCCGCACGCCATGGCCTCCACCACGGACAGGCCGAACGGCTCGTCGAAGTAGATCGGGTGCAGCAGGGCCGCCGCGCCGCCGAGGATCTCCGCGCGGCGCTGCGGGCCGACCGAGCCGAGGAAGAGGACCTGGTCCCCGTCGATATGCGGCTCCACGGCGTCGGCGAAATACCGCTCGTCCTGCACGATGCCGCAGATCACCAGCCGCCGGCCGGCCCGGCGGGCGATCTCGATGGCGTCAGCGGTGCCCTTGTCGGGATGGATGCGCCCGAACGAGACAAGGTAATCTCCGCCCGCGGCGACGTACGGGAGCAGCCTGAGGTCGATGCCGTGATGGATGGTCGCGGCATAGTCCAGGCCGGCGTAGCGGTCCGAAGCGGAGATCGCGACGAAGGCCGAGCGCGACCGCGTGTACGCGGGCAGGATGCCCGCACCGGAGAAGCCGTGGATGGTCGTGACCATCGGCGCCCGCGCGTGCTCGCCGAACGCGAGCGGCAGCCAGTCAAGGTGGTTGTGCACGAGCTCGAACTCACCCGATCGGGCCAGCGCGTGCGAGACGTGCAGCGCCTCCCAGACCCGGCCGTCCATCTGGTCGTCCGCGGCGTAGCCGTGCGGGCAGACGCCGTCCAGGGCGGCCGCCGTCACCGAGTCGAGCGTGGCGAACAGGGTGACGTCGACGCCCCGCGCGACCAGGCCCTCGGTGAGCAGGCTGGCGATCGACTCCCACGGCCCGTAGTGCTCGGGCGGCGTGCGCCAGGCGATCGGCGCGAGCATGGCGAGCTTCATCGCTCAGCGGTTGGCCTCTGGGGTGCGCAGCTCGGTTTCGAGCAGGTCCATGGCCTTGAGAAAGGCGGCCTGCTCGCTGGGGGCGAGCTGGTCCAGGACCCGGGCGAGCGGCTTGGCGGCGCCGTCCAGCCACGCGCTGATCGCCGCGCTCTGGGCCGCGTTTATCTGGACGATGGTGCGCCGGCGGTCGGCTGGGTCGGGCTGGCGGCTGACGAAGCCCGCCCGGTCCAGGTCGGCCAGCACGCCGCTGACGGTGGTCAGGGTCAGTTCCAGCCGGGTGGCCAGCTCGGTGACGGTGAGCGGGCCGCCGCGAAGCTGCTGCAACGCGGCCACGTGCCGCGGGCTCAGCGGCGCTGACGTCTGCGGGGCGGTGCTGTCCTGCCACCGCCGCATCCCCTTGGAGACGCGCGGGAACAGCTGCATGAGGCGCAGGCACAGCGCGGAATGCGCCGAACCGGCTGCGTCGTCCGCCATGCAACCCTCCCCCCGACAGTTACGTGACCCAGTATAGATGGTTTCCTATCAAAAGTATTTGGACAGGCAAACCAACATAAGAGGACCCGATCGATGAGGTCTTCGATGAAGGCCGTGGTCGCGGGGCGGCCGTGGAAGGCGACGTGGACGAGCACGCCGCCCACCAGGAGCGCCAGGGACGGCTCGACGGCGTCCGGCGGCAGGTGGGAGCCCAGGATTGCCTCCATGGAGCGCGTCCCCTCCTGCCAGAGCTGCTGGCGCAGCTCCTCCACCGCCGGATCGGTTCCGGCCCGCTCCAGGACCCCGCCGAGGACCCGGTCCAGGTGCCCGCGGGAGAGGTCGTCGGCGAAGTCGGCCAGGCCCCGGACCAGGTCGGCCCGCAGGTCACCGGTCGGCTGCGGGTGCTCCGCCGCGCCGCAGATCTGTCCGATGCAGGCCTGGATGAGGTCCAGGCGCGTCGGCCAGTGGGCATAGATCGTCGCCTTGGAATAGCCCGCCCGGCGAGCGACCTCGGCGTGGGTCACCGCCGCCCAGCCCTGGGCCAGCAGCAGGGCCGCCGCGGCGTCGACGACGTCGCGGCGGGTCCGCAGGATCCTCGGATCGACGCTAACCGCCTCCACCTGTGCCACGTCGGTCAACGCTACCCGAACAACTGTACTGAGCGGTAGTTTCTGAACACTATGTTCAGTACTGACCTAGATGACTACACTGAAGCGATCGTCGGTCGCCACCGTCGGTCGCCACCGGAACGGAGTCGTCATGCACGTCGCCTACTGGGTCATCGCCGCCCTGCTCGCCGCCATCTACGTATTCGGCGGCGTGAAGAAGGTGGTGCAGTCGGCTGACCAGCTCCGGCCGATGATGGGCTGGGTGGACGTCATGCCTATGCGGCTCGTCCGGACGATCGGCCTGCTCGAAGTGCTGGGGGCCATCGGGGTGATCCTGCCGCCGCTCACCGGGATCGCCCCCGGGGTCGCCGTCGCGGCCGCGATCGGCCTCGGCTTGATCCAGATCGGCGCGTTCGCGCTGCACCTGTCCCGCCATGAGCTCTCAGACCTCCCGTTGAACGTCGTCCTGCTCGCCCTGGCGGTCGCGGCCGCCTGGCTGGGCGCATCGGTCCTGATCTGAGCGGCGGGATTCATCGCGCCGCGCCGCCATCCGGGCTGACCAGGACCGCGGCCTCGGGCTGGGGGGTGGCGTGCCCGGTGCCCGGACCGGACGGCTCGGTGGACCGCCACTGGCTGAGCCGGGGCGGCAGGAACAGGGTGAGCGCGACGGCGAACGCCAGGATCTTGGACACCATGTTGAGCGCGATCGGGACCGGAGCCGACGGGTAGCCGAATCCGTCCAGCGCCCAGACCGCGAACACGAGCAGCATCAGCGCGAAGGTGACGAACGTGGCCCTGGTCAGCCGCACCATCGGCGACAGGGTGAGCCGCGACAACGTGGTGATCTCGACCAGGAACAGCGGCACGAAGAACAGCGCCCGGTACAGCGCCGGATCGGGATAGAGCGGCGAGGTCCTGGCCATCACGATCAGGTCGAACGGCAGCTCGAAGATCATCGGTGCGGCCAGCGCGCCGATGATGGCGCTGCCCAGCCGGGACCGGAAGCTAGGCCCGCCGCGGGTGAGGATGATGACGAAGATGGCCACCACGGCGAGAAAGGTCACCGGGGTGATCGGATCGGCGGGCGACGTGACCTTGGTCAGGTGATTCTGGCGGACGTACTGCTGAACGTAGAAGCTGGTGCAGACGCCCAGCGCCACGATCGTGGCCGCCCAGGCCAGGAACATGACCGCTACGGCCTCCCGGCGGGGCCGGACCGCCCGGACCGGGTGCCGCAGCCGGGTTCCCGCGTAGACCGTGGCTCCCGCCGCGGCCACCAGGCCGATGGCGAGTTCGATCCTGGCGGGAGGCTAAAGCTTGCTCAGGAAGGCTTTGACCTCCGGGCCGGCGTACTGGGCGCCGTAGCCGGCGTTGACCACGAGGCAGGCGACCGCGATGTCCTGGGCCGGGTCGAAGGCGATGAGCCAGCTGTTGGGCTGTTCCTGGCCCGCGATGTCGGCGGTGCCGGTCTTGGCGTAGACGCCCGGCCCGAAGCCGATCGCCGCGGCGGTGCCGCTGGTCACCACGTCCTGCATCATCTGCTTCAGCTGCGCGTCGGTGCTGGCCGGAAGCGCGGTCGCGGTGACCTGCTTGGTCCCGGCGCGCAGGATCGGCTGCCGGAACGTCCCGGAGTCCACGGTGGCCGCCACCGAGGCCATCGCCAGCGGAGATGCGGTCAGCTGCCCTTCGCCGAACGCCTCCTGGGCCAGTTCGGAGCCGCTAGCGCTGGCCGGGGCGTTGAAATAGCTGGCCGACAGGCCGGGCAGGCCGATGTCCCACTTCTGATCCAGGCCGAAATACTCCTTGGCGGTGCCGGCCAGCCGCCCGTCGGTCAGGTGCGGCCACTGGGTGCTGAACGCGTTGTTGCAGGACTGGGCGAAGTCGGTACTGAACGGCGCCGAGGCGGGCTCGGATTCGTTGTCGTCGTTGTGATAGGTGATGCCCTGCACGGTGTAGGCCTCCGGACAGGCGACGCCGCTGTCGGCGGTGACGACGCCCTCGTTGATCAGGGCCGTGGAGGTGATGACCTTCATCGTGGAGCCCGGCGCCACCGAGGCGGTCAGCGCGAAGTCGTTGTAGCCGGCGTTGTTGGCGATGGCCACGATGTTGCCGGTGGAGGGCTGGATGGCGATCATCGAGCTGTCCTGGTGCGCGACGACGGCGGCTCGCGCGGCCGCCTCAGCCGTCGCGCTGATCGTGGTGTCCAGGTTCGGTATGGTGCTCGGCGCGACGATGACCGCCTGGCTGTTCGGGACCAGCTGATTCTTGGCCGTCTGGATCTCGACGTACAGGCCCGGGGTGCCCTGTCCCGGCGGCGGCGTCTGCTGCAGCAGGTTCGCGATCGTCGTCAGCCCGGCGTCATGGTAGGAGCTGAGCTCGTTCCCGCTGGCATCGTTGACCGAGATGACCTGCGGGGCCACGGTGACCGCCGCCAGATGGGTGGACCCGGTCAGGTTCGGCGCGAGGACATCCGGGGCCCAGGCGATGTACCACAGCTGTGAGTTCCGCTGCTGGTAGGCGACCAGCGAGTCGTGGTAGCTCCAGGTGCCGTGCCGCGCACTGGCGCTGGACGAGGCCGCCACCGTGGCGCTGACCGCGTACCCGGCCGACTCACGTGGCGTCGACGATGCGCCGGTCGCCGTCACGGTATTGCTCTCGGCGGTGGCCGTCAGCTTCCTGAGGTGGAGGTCCTGGCCGTAAGCGGTCAGCGCGGCCCGGGCGGCGGCGGGAGAATTGGTGTACCGGGCGGCCTGCCCCAGGTCACCGCTCTGCCACGCCTGCAGGAACGCGCTGGTGATCTGGCCGGCATCTTGCGCGGGCGAGCTGCCGGTCGCCGCGAAGCCGGTCGCGTTCGGGTTGGTGCCGGGCGTGACCACCGTGACGATGACCGCGGCGAGGCCGGCCACCACGGCCAGCGCCGCCGCGGCCACGATCAGGATGACCTTGCGCCGCTTCGGCGGCCGGGCATGCCGTGACGGCCCGGATAGGCCCGGCAGCCCGGACCCGGCGTCCCCGACGGCCGGGAACTGATCGGTCGAGGGGTCCGATGCGTACCAGGGGCCAGAGGACCGCCTGCTGTCACCTGAATCGTTTGCCACCCCTACGACCGTACCTACTGGGCCAAGGTGCGGCAGCTAGGGTCGGCGGCCGCACGGCCTAGACGGAGTCCCAGTGCGGCGGGCGGTCCCGGTACAGCCGCTCATCATCGTCCGGCTCGGGCGGTTCGCTCCAGCCGACGTCGGTGTCGGCCGGGCTCCGTACCGGCAGTACCGGCGTGGCGTCCGGGTCGGCGGGCCTGACGTTGGCCGGCGGCTGGGGGGCTGGGTCGGGCGGCATAGTCATCGTTTCTCCGGGAAGCGCTATCACGTATCGTACAGGCGGGCCTTCATGAGCGGGCAAGCCAGCCTTCTGCCGCGGTCCGTACCCAAGTAACCCTGGAGAGAGATGCCCAAACGGGTCCGTCCCTACGGCTCGGCCGTGGACGCCGAGTCGGCCGCTCTCGGTCGTGGCCGGCCGAGAGCCGCAGGAGAGCTTGTCAGCGAGCCGGCCCGCATGATGATGGTGCGCGACATCGCCCATCAGGCCGCTGAGGCGACCCGTGCGCTCAGCGACCTGGCCGCCGACGGTGCCGACTTCTCCAGCCTGGACGATGTCCGTGACGTCATCGCGAGCCTGGAACGGATGGGTCAGGACCTGCCCCTGCTGTGCGAGCAGCTCGCCCGGATCCTGGTGGTGCAGCGCGAGGAAGGCCAGATCGCGCCGGGCTCGGGCCAGGATCCCGACTTCTGGGTCGTCGAGGTGGTGGAGGCGCTCGCGGCGGCGGGTCAGGCCGCCGACATGATGACCGCCGCCCTGACCCAGGCGGCCAGAACCTCAGCCGAGCTCAAGCGGGCGCGCTAGACCGGGCGCACCCTGAGCCGGGGCCGCGGCTGACGGCTCAGATGCGCTGCTCGGTCGCGGGATCCGGCTTTCCGTCGAAGTACTGCTCAAGCAGCGCGCCGAACACCGGCTCGCCCGGGGCGGCGTGCATGAACAGCGTCAGGGAAGACCGGAACTTCAGCGCGTCGATGCCGCCGAAGATCTCCTGCGCGGTGCGCCCGGACAAGCCGCTGACGATAGCGGCGGATGCGGCCAGCCGCGGCCCGAGCACGGGATGGGCCAGGTAAGCCCGGGCCTCCGCCAGGCCGGAGATGGCGTACATCTTCGAGACCGGGCTCTGTCCCAAGCCGGTGATCTGCGGGAACACGAACCACATCCAGTGGCTGGTCTTGCTTCCGCGGCGCAGCTCGGCGGTGGCCTGGTCATAGGTGCCGCCGTCGTCCTGGGCCGCCACGAAGCGCTGAAGCTCGTAGGGGTCGTCCATAATGCATATTTGACACCACACGTGGCAGCGAGAGGGGCAAGCCGAGTATGGACAGAGTCGAGCGCCGGGAGTTCGTGCGTAAGCACCGGACCTGTATTTTCGGGTACAACCGGAAGAACGACGGCCCAGCCATGACGGTCGTGTACTACGTCCTGGACGGCGACGACCTGCTGATCACGACCATGGCGGCCCGCGCCAANNCTGGCCGTCGACGTCATGCGCCGGGTCATCGACTTGATGGCCGGCCAGGAGATGCCGGCCTCCAAGCTCCCCGAGATCCGGCGCATGTGCCAGGAAGAGGGCCGGGTCGTGATCCGGTTCAAACCGTACGCCACCTTCGCCACCCCGCCCCGGCACGTCTACAAGGCCGAAGATATCGACACCTTGACCCACTCCACCAGCAGCAGCATGCCGTGGTAGCCGCGGGCCCGGCCGGGCCGTAACCGCCGGTGCCACCAGCGCGGGCCGGGCCGGAGCAGCACGGGATCCCGGCATATACGCTCTGATCAGGCTTTCGCCTGGTTAGCGCGATCGGGGGTGACGGATCACGGACGAACAGCCGGACACGTTGTCGTTCGGGCCGCAGCGGGACCGCGGTATCGGCTGGCCCAGGATCGGCCGTCCCGGGCGGATCGTGACCGTCGCCCTGGTGGTGCTGCTGGCCAGCCTGGGTGCGGTCACCTTCCTGGCGCTGCGGGTGACGCACCAGGACGACACGATCCACGGCCTGCGGGCCGAGCTGCGGAGCGCCGGTCATGGCACGCCGGTCACCGCGGCGGGGGCCGCCCTGCCGGTCGACTCCGGCAGCGCCTGGTTCACGCTTCCTGCCGCGGGCGGCGGTTCGCTGTCCGTGGTCGCGGCGGCCGTCCGCCCCAGGCCCGGCTCAACCGCGCTGACCTGGCTGTTCGTGTCCGGCCGGCACGCGGATCCGGGCGCGCGCTACGGCCTGCTCGAGGGCACCTGCGGCGGCCAGTTCGTCACCGCGTCCGACCTGGCGGACGGTACCGCGGACCGGACGGGCAACCTCACGATCGTGGCGCCCAATCTCCCCATCAGCTCCCAGGCTTCGGACGTGTGGATCCTGGTGTACCGGTGGGAAGACGGCGTGACCCTCGGCGGTGTTCAGGGTCCGCTGATCGGCGCGGGCGCCAGGACATTCCGGACCACGCCGCCGTGCTGATCGCGAGCATGACCGGCCGGACCAGCGAATCCGGCGACGCGTGGGATGTCGCCGTCATCGGGGCCGGGCCNNAAGACATGCGGCGGCGGCCTGATCGGGGCCTCGCTGGCCGCCGTCGGCGGCGATGTTCCCTTTCCCGTCCGGGATCGCATCACCACGGCCACGTTCACCCTCGACGGCAAGCACCAGTTCACCAGGAAGCACGACACCCCCATCCTGTCCATGGTGCTGCGGGAGGAGCTCGACGACGCGCTCCGGCAGCAGGCGGTGCATGCGGGCGCGGTGCTGCGCGAGCGCTCACCGGTGCGGGCGATAAGCCAGGAAGGCGACGGCGCGAAGGTGCGGCTGGCCGACGGCACCACCGTGACGGCCGCCGTCGTCGTCGGCGCCGATGGCTCCTCCGGTGTCAGCGCCCGATATGTCGGGGTGGAATTCGCCCAGGTGGACCTGGGCCTGGAAGTGGAGATCAAGGCCCCGGTATCGGTCCAGCGGCAATGGCAGGGGCGGCTGCTGCTCGACTGGGGACAGCTTCCC
This sequence comes from Actinomycetota bacterium, assembly GCA_003161205.1. The sequence continues at coordinate 12,898 of PMOU01000347.1, forward strand.
GGCTCTTACGGCTGGGTCTTCCCCAAAGACGACCGGCTCACCGTCGGGGTCATCGCGGCGCGCGGGCAGGGCCAGGCCACCCGAGAGTACCTCCGCGAGTTCATCGGCCGGCTGAAACTGGGCTCGGGTGAAGTGCTGCGGGATTCGGGTCATCTCACCAGGTGCCGGACCAGCCGGTCGAAACTCCGGGAACAGCGGGTCCTGGTGGCCGGGGACG
>PMOU01000353.1:0-5572 GCA_003161205.1 Actinomycetota bacterium
GCCCTGCACGACATGCTCGACCCGGACTCGATCCCGAAGCTGATGGCCGCCGGCACCATCGAGATCGCCCCCCTGGCGTATATGCGTGGTCGCTGCCAGCCCACCGACACGCCGGTGCTGACCCCGGACGGTTTCCGGACCATCGGCTCGCTGGCCGTCGGTGACCTGGTCATCGGCTCGAACGGTAAGCCGACTCCAGTCATCGGCGTGTACCCGCAGGGCGAGAAGGACATCTACCGGCTAACCACGCAAGACGGCGCCTCGACGCTCTGCTCGGGTGATCACCTGTGGGCCGTGGCCACCCGCGACGACCGCCGTCGCGGCAAGCCGCTCCGGGTCCTGACCACCAGCGAGATGATCGGGAACCTGCGGGCCAATCACTACCACCGGTACGAGTTGCCGCTGCACAGCGCGCCCGTCTGCTTCCCGTACCGGGAAGTGTCGATGGACCCGTACGCACTCGGCCTGCTGCTCGGCGACGGCTGCCTGACCGGGGCGACCACGCCGAGCTTCGCCACCAGCGATCCGGAACTCGCCTGGGAGCTGCAGCGGCGTCTGCCCGGCACCGAGGTCCGGCCGAAGCAGGGACCCGACTACCTGCTGAACCGGATACCGGCACCAGGGGACGTCATCACCCTGGAGAACCCGGTGACCCGGGTGGCGCGGCAGCTCGGACTGCACGGCACGCGGTCCACGACAAAATTCGTGCCCGATCTCTACCTGTACAACTCGGCGAAGGTCCGGCTGGCCGTCCTCCAGGGCCTGCTCGACACCGACGGCGGCCCCGTCATGCAGCGGGACCGGACCTGCCGCGTCCAGTACACGACCACCTCGCCGTGCCTGCGCGATGATGTGGTTTTCCTGGTTCGATCACTAGGCGGAGTCGCGTACACCCGGAACCGACCCGCCATGGGGCGCGCTCCCGGGCTCGCCAAAGGACGCCCGGTTTACCACCGCCACGACGCTTGCATCGTCGATATCCGGCTTCCGGGAGGCATCGAGCCGTTCCGGCTCACCCGGAAGGCCGAGGCGTATCAAGCGGCCGGGGGTGGCGGGCGCCCGATGCGCTTCATCGAGAGCATCGAGCCGGCCGGTACCGCGGAGGCCGTGTGCATCTCGGTCGCGGCCGCTGACTCCCTTTACACCACCGAGGACTTCCTGCTGACCCACAACACCCTGAACGACTCGTTCATCATCCTGGACGAGGCGCAGAACACCTCGGCCGAGCAGATGAAGATGTTCCTGACCCGGCTGGGCTTCGGGTCCCAGGTGGTGGTGACCGGAGACGTCACCCAGGTCGACCTCCCGGTCGGCCAGGCCAGCGGGCTGCGCGTGGTCCAGGACATCCTCGACGGCATTCCCGACATTCACTTCGCGAGGCTGACCAGCCACGATGTGGTTAGGCACCGCCTGGTGGGTAAGATCGTCGACGCGTACGAGCGGCATGACGCGCTGGAGCGGCAGCAACTCGGCCCGAACTCGGCGGGGAGAACGAGCAGGCGGAAGGGCAGCTAGGACTCCGATGAGCATCGATATCGCCAACGAGGCGGGCATCGACGTCGATGAGGTAGGGCTAGCCGCGGTCGCCAGGTTCACCCTGGACCAGATGCGGATTCACCCGCTGGCCGAGCTCTCGGTGCTCCTCGTGGACGAGCCGACCATGACCGAACTGCACGAGCGGTGGATGGGCGAGCCGGGACCGACGGATGTCCTCGCCTTCCCGATGGACGAGCTGCGGCCCCCGCACATGGGCGGTAACCGGGCGGGCGACCCGGAGCCGGGCGGCGATCCCGGGCTGCTCGGGGACGTGGTGCTCTGTCCGCAGGTCGCGGCGGAACAGGCGGTCAAGGCCGGCCACTCCACCCAGGACGAGCTCGAGCTGCTGTGCGTGCACGGGATCTTGCACCTGCTCGGGTACGACCACGCCGAGCCGGAAGAGCACGCCGCCATGTTCGGCACCCAGGACCAGCTGCTGACGGCCTGGCGAACTCCGCCGAGCAGGCCGGGCAGCGGGCAGCCCGGCTTATGACGCCCCCGGCTTGGCTGCTGGTCGCGGCGGCGGTGCTGGCCCTGATGGCCGGCTGGTGCTCGAACGCCGAGGCCGCGCTGGCGCTGGTGTCGGCCACCGGTGTCGCGGAGCGGCCGGAGCACCAGGGCCCGCTGTCGACCGTAGCCGCCGACCTGCCCCGGTACATGAGCGTGCTGCTGCTGATCCGCGCCATCCTCGAGGTTTTCGCGGCGGTGCTCGTCACGGCCGCTTTCGTCCGCTGGTTCGGCGACGACTGGCGCGCCGTGTTCGCCTCCCTCGCCGTGGTGATCGCGCTGCGGTACGCGCTGACCGGCGTGCGCCCGCAGACCGGCTGGGTCGGTCCGCGCACCGAACGGACCGCGGCCCGTGCGGCCCGGTTCATCGGCCCGCTGACCCAGGCCCTCGGCCCGCTGCCTCGGCTGCTTGTGGCCCTGGGCAACGCCATGCCGCCGACCCGCAGGACCCGGCCGCTGGTGGATCAGGAGGGCCCGTCCGGGCCCGTCGCCCGGTCCGAGCTGCGCGGGCTCGTCGACTACCTGGAGCGCAGGACCGGTATCGAGCCCGGTGAACGCGAGATGGTCCGGTCGGTCTTCGAGCTCGGCGACACCATCGTCAGGGAAGTCATGGTGCCCCGCACCGACATGGTCTTCATCGAGGCCGACAAGACCGTGGAGCAGGCGCTCTCGCTGGCGCTGCGCAGCGGTTTCTCCCGGATCCCGGTGGTCGGCGAGAACGAGGACGANNGAGGACGACGTGGTCGGCATCGCTTACCTCAAGGACATCGTGGCCTGGAGCCACGACAATCCCGGCGCCGAGGCCGCCGAGAAGGTCACCACGGTGATCCGTCCGGCCAGCTACGTGCCCGACAGCAAGCCGGTCGACGAACTGCTGCGCCAGATGCAGGCCCAGCGCAATCACGTGGCGATCGTGATCGACGAGTACGGCGGGACCGCCGGGCTCGTCACCATCGAGGACATCCTCGAGGAGATCGTCGGTGAGATCACCGACGAGTACGACAACGAGCGGCCACCGGTGGAATGGCTCTCCGACAGCTCCGCCCGGGTGACCGCCCGGCTGTCCGTGGCCGAACTCGAGGAGCTCTTCGGGGTCACCGTCGGCGTGGACGATGTGGAGACGGTCGCCGGCCTGCTGGCCCATCAGCTGGGCCGGGTCCCGATCGCGGGCTCGACGGTGACGGTCCGCGGCCTGCGCCTGACCGCGGAGAATCCGACCGCCCGCCGAAACAAGATCGGAACGGTCCTGGTGGAACGCGCAGAAGACACCGGGTCGTGACCAGCTGCCTGCCTGGATCGGGGCGCGTCGCCTCTAGACTTACCCAGGTGAGCGATGTGACACCTGACGCCGAGGATCTCAAGATCATTACCCTGGCCCGGTCAACGCGAGCGAGGGTGGCAGCGTCCGAGGGCGCGGCGGTCCGCGACGAGACCGGCCGGACCTACACCGCCGCCGCGGTGGCGCTGCCGTCGCTGCGGCTATCCGCGCTGCGCCTGGCGGTGGCCATGGCCGTCTCCAGCGGGGCGCAGAAGCTCGAGGCCGCCGCCCTGGTCAGCGACGCCGAGCTGGACTCCGGCGACCTCGCCGTGGTCCGGGATCTCGGCCCGGACGCGACCGTGTTTCACGCCGCTCCCGACGGCACCATCCGCGCCACGCTCACCCCGTAGGCGGCAGTGGCGCTACTCCCCGGCGACATGCGGGAGAATCAAGGGGTGAACCATCCACCGGCGCCGGCATTCCGCTCCGGCTTTGCTTGCCTCGCGGGCCGCCCGAACGTCGGTAAGTCGACCTTGACGAACGCGCTGGTCGGCGCCAAGGTCGCGATCACCAGCGACCGGCCGCAGACCACCAGGCGGGTGATTCGCGGCATCGTGCACCGCCCGGACGCGCAGCTGATCCTGGTCGACACGCCCGGCCTGCACAAACCGAGGACGCTGCTCGGCGAGCACCTGGACAGCCTGGTCCGCTCGACCCTGGCCGAGGTCGACGTGATCGGGTTCTGCATCCCGGCCGGCGACCCGGTCGGACCCGGTGACCGGTTCTTCGCACGGGAGCTCGAGAACGTCAAGAAGACCCCAGTCGTCGTCATCGTGACCAAGTGCGACGAGGTATCGCCGGAGCGGATCGCGCAGCAGCTGCTGGCGGTCAGCGAGCTGGGGGACTGGGCGGACGTGGTCCCGGTGGCGGCCGTGACCGGCTTCCAGCTGGACATCCTGGCCGACGTGCTGGTCGCGCACCTGCCGGCCGGCGTCCCCCTGTACCCGGACGGCGAGCTCACCGACGAGCCTGAGCAGATCATGGTCGCGGAGCTGATCAGGGAGGCGGCGCTCGACGGGGTGCGCGATGAGCTGCCGCATTCGATCGCGGTCGTGGTCGAGGAAATGGGGCCGCGGGCCGGTCGCGAGGACCTCACCGACGTGTACGCCGAGCTTTACGTGGAGCGGCCGAGCCAGAAGGCCATCGTCATCGGCACCAAGGGCGCGCGGCTGAAGGAGGTGGGCAGCCGGGCCCGCCACCAGATCGAGGCGCTCCTGGGCACCAAGGTCTACCTCGATTTGCGCGTCAAGATCGCCAAAGACTGGCAGCGCAACCCCAAGCAGCTGCGCCGCCTGGGTTTTTACGACTGAGCCGCGCGGGCACAACCGGCGAAGTCGCAAAAAAGAGGTATCGGATCTGCATCGGCACGGCGAGGTGCGACTCATCGGCGACATGATGGGTTTACCTGTATGAAAAGGTCAGCGTGCACTGCCTACGGTGGGTGCTTGCGAGATGTGCGCGCTGATAGCTAGAAGGGGATCCACGTTGCTCATCATCTTTGGCTTGCGCGTCTTCTACCGGACGATCGCGCAGGGCGCCTTCCACTGCCGCCGGTGCGGCGGGGACCGGGAGTACCGGCACCGTTCCGGTCGCCGGTGGTTCACGCTGTTCTTCATCCCGGTCATACCCGTGAAGCCCGTCGGTGAGCATGTCCAGTGCACGACCTGCCGGACTCGCTACGTGACGGACGTGCTCAGCCACCCGACGACGGCGCAGATGCAGGCGGCGCTGCCCGCCGGGATGCGTGCCGCGGTCTCGGCCATGCTGCGGTCCGGCGACCCGGCCAGCCCGGTATCGCGGCAGCGTGCGATCGAGGCGGTGATGAGCGCGGGGGCGCCGGGCTACGACGAGGCCATGCTGGACGCCGATCTCACCCAGCCGTTCGACGCGATCCGCCCGGCCCTGAATCAAGTGGGGGCGCAGCTCACCATCCAGGCCAGGGAGTGGTACCTGGCCGACGTGATCCGCATCGCCATGGCCGACGGGCCGCTCACCGAAGGCGAACGGCACGCCGCGCTCGCGATCGGCGGCGAACTCGGCATGACCCAGGCGCAGGTCGTGGGCGTCGTCGCGATGACCCAGCAGTCCGCCGGCCACGAATAACCCGGCTCCGGCTAACCCGGCTCCTGCATCGGTTCCTGTGCCTGGTCGGGCCGCCGGGCCGCCGGGCCGCCACCCGGCCGCGTCCCGCCTGAATTTCGCGGCCGCCGG
>PMOU01000353.1:5578-6634 GCA_003161205.1 Actinomycetota bacterium
GTATTGGCGTGTGCGCTGGCCATTAACGTGGCAACCGCCTACCAGATACGAGGAAGCAGCACATCATGCAGCAAGATCACGCGTTCAGTCGCGTCTCACCCGTACAGCAGCAGCCAAGTGGCATGCCCTGCCACCGTTACACCCCGTTCCAGCCGATCGAGCTGCCGGATCGCACCTGGCCCGGCAAGACCATCACGAAGGCCCCGCGCTGGCTGTCGACCGACCTGCGGGACGGTAACCAGGCTCTGATCGACCCGATGAGCCCGGCCCGCAAGCACAAGATGTTCGACCTGCTCGTGCGGATGGGCTACAAGGANNCGCGAGCCAGACCGACTTCGACTTCGTGCGCGAGCTGATCGAGGGCGACTACGTGCCGGACGACGTCCGGATTTCCGTGCTCACCCAGGCCCGGGAGGAGCTGATCGAGCGTTCCGTCCAGTCCCTGGTCGGCGCCAGGCTGGCCACCGTGCACATGTACAACGCCATCGCCCCGATCTTCCGCAAGGTCGTCTTCGGGATCGGCCGCGAGGAGTGCAAGGCGCTCGCCGTCGAGGGCACCCGGCACGTCATGAAGTACGCCGAGGAACTTCTGCCCGGCACCGACTTCGGCTATGAGTACTCGCCGGAGATCTTCATGGACACCGAGCTCGACTACTCCCTGGACGTCTGCGAGGGCGTGATGGAGGTCTGGCAGCCGGGCCCGGGCCGGGAGATCATCCTCAACCTGCCGTGCACGGTCGAGCGGTCCACCCCCAACATCTACGCCGACCAGATCGAGTGGATGAGCCGCAACCTGCCCCATCGTGAGCATGTGTGCGTGTCCGTGCACACCCACAACGACCGGGGCACCGCGGTCGCCGACGCCGAGCTGGCCGTCCTGGCCGGCGCGGACCGGATCGAGGGGTGCCTGTTCGGCAACGGCGAGCGTACCGGCAACGTATGCCTGGTCACGCTGGGGCTGAACCTGTTCACCCAGGGCGTCGACCCGATGATCAACTTCGCCGACATCGACGAGATCCGCCGCACTGTCGAATACTGCAACCAGCTACCCGTTCA
>PMOU01000019.1 GCA_003161205.1 Actinomycetota bacterium
AGAGGCTCCTATTCGTTATAATAACACATATGACGATCGGTGATGCAATACGGCTGGCGGAGCTGGGCAGGCCGGCCGACGGCGTGACGCGCACCCTGGTCCGGTGCCTGATCTACGTGCGGATCAGCCTGGACGACAAACACGACGAGCACGGGGTGGCCAACCAGATGGCCAAGCTGGAGCAGCGGGCCGGCGAGCGGGGCTGGACGGTGGCGTACCGGCTCTCGGATAACGACATCGGGGTGACCCGCAAGGATCCGACCAGGCCGGGGAAGTACCGGCCCGGGTATGAAGAGGCGATGCGGCTGGTCGACGCGCGGATGGTGGATGCGGTGCTGTGCTTTAAGTGGGACCGGTTCATCCGCGAGCCGCTGGACCTGGAGTACCTGATCCCCCGGTTCGACAAGGCGGGGGTGCGGTTCGCCGAGGTGGACGGGAGCATCGACCTGGGCACCGATTCGGGGCGGCTGCATGCCCGGATCATGATCGCGGTGGCCAAGGCCGAGCAGGAACGCAAGGCCGAGCGGCAGAAGCTGGCGTTCGAGCAGGCGGCGATCAACGGCAAGCGGTTCACCGGCTGCCCGCGCCCGTTCGGTTACCAGGATGACCACGTGACCGTCCACCCGGTGGAGGGCCCGGCGGTCGCGGAGGCGTGCGCGGCGCTGCTGGGCGGCGGGACGATCAGCGGGATCCGGCGGGAGTGGACGACGCTGGGGCTGAAGCCGCCGCAGCAGGCCCAGCGCGGCACCACGACCTGGAACCGGACCAGCATCCGGATGATCCTGCTGAACCCGCGGATCGCGGGCCTGTCGGCCTACCATGGGGAGATCGTCGGGCAGGGGAACTGGGAGCCGCTGGTGCCGGAGGAGACGTGGCGGGCGGTGCGGGGCATCCTGGACGACCCCACCCGCAAGCCGCCGCGCGGGGTCAAGACGCTGCTGGGCGGGCTGGCGCGCTGCCCGTGCGGGAACGTGGTCACCGGCATGCCGTCCCACACCGGGCACCACATCTACCGGTGTACCCCCGCCACCCGCAACCGGGCCTATCACGGCGGGCATGTGGCCCGGCAGGCCGAACCAGTCGAGACGTTCATCGAGAAACTCGTCGTGGCCAGGCTGTCCCGCTCGGATGCGGCCGGCCTGGTCGCGGTCGAGGACAACGGGGTGGACTTGGCGGCGCTGCGGGAGGAAGCCGCAGCAATCCGCGCGAACCTGGAGGAAATGGCCAGCGACCGGGCGCTGGGGAAGATCACCCGCGCGCAGATGCTCAAGGCCACCGAGGCGGGCACCGCCCGGCTGGAGGCGATCGGCGCCGAGCTGGAATCCGCGGCGCGGGAGAACGTGCTGGCCCCGCTGGTCGCGGCCGAGAACGCCGCCGCCATGTGGACCGGCCTGGATATCAGCCGCAAGCGGTCGGTGATCAAGACGCTGATGTCGGTCACGCTGCACTCTCCCGGCCGCGGTGCCCGCCGCCCGTTCGACCCGGCCACGGTCCAGGTCACCTGGCGGCAGCCAGAGAAGGGCTAGGTTTTGCGGAACGCTGCTGCGGAGGAGGCGACCGCTCAGATCGATCCGGCGTTTCGTCGTCAATGGCAGGCGCCCGGATGGTGGAGACTGGAGGCCGTGACAGATCGCATTACTTTGAGCCTGACGATCCCGGTGGACTCGGACGGGTTCCTGCGCCGGGAGTGCCCGACTTGTGAGCGGGAGTTCAAGTGGCTGCCCGCTTCTGAGGATGACGATGCGGCGAGCATGCTCAATGGCGGATATTTCTGCCCGTACTGCGGGGTACAGGCACCGGATGATGCCTGGTTTACCGAGGCGCAACTCGCTCTTGCCCGGAGCATCGCCGAGGCTGAGGTGGTGGAGCCGATGCTCAGCAAGTTTTCCGACGACATCGCGCGCACCTTCCGGGGAGCCGGGACGACAACTCGGAGCACTCCCCGCCGCCCGGCTGATCAGCCTGAACCCCTCGCCGAGGCTGACGACATGACCCGGGTCGACTTCGCATGCCATCCCTCGGAACCGCTGAAGATCGTTGATGACTGGCATGAGCCGGTGCACTGCCTGATCTGCGGCGAGCTGAATTCCTAGCCGGAACCATCTTCGGCCGGAAGGTGCTCAACGAAGACATCGACACCTTGCTTGAGGTTCTGCGACAGCTCGGCTATCCCATCCTGGAGCATCTTTTCCATCTCGACGCTTCCGACCGGTGCGGACATGTCGGGCGACTGCCAGTTGAAGAAGCTTCCCATGACCTTCTGCGGTCCGACAAAGATCCACAGGCGAAGCAGGAACTCGCCGTCGCTGAAGAGTTCAACTGAGCGGCTCATCCGGAGCGCAACTTGGCCAGGATATTCGAATGGTGCTACGAAGGTGCAGCGCTGCCAGTGGAAGATAATGTCGCGGGTGAAGCCAGCATGAATTAGCGTGCGGAGCAGATTCTGCGTCATCTCATCCGACATCGAGTCGACCTTGGTACGGGGATACAGGCTCTTCAACCCCTCGTTCAGCGGCGCAGTCAACTGCTGTAGCTGACGTATAGCAGCCTGCGCGAGGACCTTGTACTGCTCCTGCATGTCTTGTTCGGCCATCGATGACCGGAGCTTTTCATGCAGCCGCGCCCGGGCGGCGGACACGTCGAACACCACCGGACCGGCCGCCAGGTCCTGCCACAGCGCCAGATCGCGCGCGATCTGCTCCTTGGACGGCCGTTCGTCCGGGTGCAGGCGCGTCATCAGATCGACTTCCTGGTCGAGGCTGTCGGCCCGCGGATGCGGGCGGAAGTCACCGATCCCGAAGCCGCGCGTGGCCGCCGGCTGATGTCCCTCGGGCGGGAACGCCTGACCGGTCGCGAGCACCCACAGCGTCTTACCCAGGGAGTAAACATCCGCGGGGTGAGGATCGGCTGTCGCAGGGCTGAGGATCATCTCATACGCCGTGTAGTGCACCGGGCCGACCTGGCGGCCATCCATCGTGAGACTCGTGGCATCGGGCACCGCGATCAGGCCGAAATCACCGATCAGCCAGGCGCCACCGAGTTCATAGAGGTTGCCCGGCTTGATGTCCCGGTGGCCAATGCCGAAATCCCGTTGCAGCCGGGCCAGCGTATCCGCGATCACCGCGACCGCCGTTACGACGTCCGATAGGGACCTGCCTTCCAGGGCCTTCGCGACGGGCGTGGCGATCGGCATCGCCAGCCACGGCTGATCCGCCTTACTGGGCTGGTCCGGCAGGTAGGCATCGAGGAGCGGAAGCAGCCCGGGCACGTCCTGGTGACCGCGGAGGAACTCGATCTCCCGCACGAACCGCTGGTACGGCTCGCGTTCGACCTTCGTGGTGTTGATGACCTTCAAGGCCACCGCCGTCTCACTGCCCGGCCGGGTTGCCCTCCAGACATTGGCGTTCCCGCCATGCCCGAGGCGCTCGTACAGCGTCCACGGCCCCACGGTCTGCCGGGACAAGTCGTTCATGGTGTGAAATCCCCGTTCGCTGAGCTGGATCAACGTGAATCATAGGTGACCATGTCGTGTGTAAGCCGGCTCACCCAGCAGCTGGCACAGGGCGCGTGCCCCAGTCGGCCTGGCCACGGTCAACGTCGCGTGGTAACAGTCGGACGCGGCGTCTTGTACCGTCATCTTCGACGCGGGCGGCGCAGGAGGAGTGCGAGCGTGTCAAGCTGCTGGCCGGACAGAGGCGGGGCGGCCTCGACCAGCCGGGTGATGTAGGCATCCAGGTTGGTCTCACAGTCGTCTTCGGAGTGCCTTTCGTGGTCGTGGCGCTCGTCGTGGTGGCTGTGTGCGGCCGGGGGCGGGCATGACCCGGCTGGTCCCGGAGGGGCTGTCTGGGCGCCCGTCCGGTTCCTCATTCCCGGCCGCCGCCTTCACGGCGATGCTGGTCCCCTGGCATGATTTAAAGCTACGTATTTGCAGCCGGGCAGCAAATCAACATGCGCCAACGTAGACCGCATTAAACCGCACCAGGCATCACTCCGCCGCACTGGACATCACCCGGCACCACTAAATAGCACTGGTTAGTACGGCAGATTTTTCTTGCTTGACCCCGTAAACCGGGGATACGTCGCGCCCGGCGTGTTCAAGCATTCGCATAAACACGCCCGGAAGATGATCGCCAACCTGGGCGTCAGTGTGCCACGACAGTCTCACAAGCACCGTACGTCAGGCCGCTGGCCTGCGGCTCAGCGTGGCCGACACCCTGGCGGGAACCTGAGAGCCTAGGGTCACCCAGGACTTGATCGCGCCTTCCCGCGTGCGCCAGCGACCGCCACGCCAGCGGCGAAGAGGACGGATGCGCGGTCGCTAACCAGCGCCCCTTGCGCTGGATGAAAGCAGCCGGAACCACCCGCAGCAAGATGTGTGCTAAACCCCCTCTTACATATGGACCGGGCGCGGTCCATATGTACACTGACTGCAGAGCATGGCCACGAGGAAAGCCTCCCACCTGAGTAATTTGGCGGGAGTCAAAACAAATGTGGTCAGGAATTGGACCGGCCAGCGGGGAGCATCAGCGATGGCAGGAACCATCAGCGGCAGCAGCCCGGCCGGCCCCGGCGGGCAGGGCAGGCGGCGGGCACGGCAGCCGGTCCCAGATCTCCGGCAACGNNCGTCTCGGCCCGGAGCAGGGTCCCAGATCTCCGGCAACGGCGAAACGTGTAGTCCGTGACGTGCGGTTTTATCCGTGATCGCCTGTGCGTAACTCTTAAAGTTTTGGTAGTATAGTGGCATGTCAGCGGCGGTTGCGGCGATCCTGGAAGGCATGCCAGAGGCACGGGACCTTCGGATGCTCACCTCGGGGGGCCGGTGCGTGATCTCGGCCGGGCCGGTGGTCCTGTTCGAGTACGACGCCGCTGATACCGCGATGCGGAACATCGCGCTGGCGACGCTGCGGCAGCTGGGGTTCAGGGGCCGGACGGTCGCGGCGGTGCTGGGGCTGACGGAGAACTACGTCTCCACGCTGCATAACGCGGCGATGCGGGAAGGGTCGGCGGCGCTGATCGGGCAGCCGCGGCCGGGCCGGCCCGGGACGGTCAGCCCGGCGCAGTGGGCGCAGGCCAGCCAGCTGCGGGCGCAGGGCGCCAGCGACGCGCAGATCGGGCGGCAGCTGGGGGTGGCGCACACCACGATCAGCCGCCGCCTGGGCCCGCGCGGGCCGGCGGCCGGCGGCGGGCCTGGCTGGACGCCCGCGGAACCCCTGTTCACCGAGCCGGAGCCGGCCACCCCAGCTGAGACCGGGCCTGCGGCTGAGGCTGATGCCGAGCCGGCGGCCGGGGTTCAGGCAGAGCCCGCAGCTGAGCCTGCCGCATCACCCGAGCCTGCGGCATCGCCTGAGCCTGCGGCAGGGCCAGGACCAGGGGCCGGGGAGCCTGGGGCGGGCGGGCCTGGCGGGCTGCCGTCGTGGCCGCTGGTGCCTGAGGGGGTGTTCCGATCCCGGTACGCGGGGGCGATGCTGCTGCACGGGTTCTTCGCCCGGGCCGGCGCGGGCACGGTCCTGGCCCGCGCCGGCGGCCAGGCGGCGGAGCCGGGAGACGCGGCGGTGCTGGCCGCGGTGAGCATGTGCTTCGCACTGGGCGCGGCGACCACCGAGCAGTTCAAGCACCTGACCGCCGCTGAGGCCGGGCCGCTGGCCGGGCTCGGGACCCTGCCGGGCCTGCGGACCCTGCGGCCCCGGCTGGCGCAGATCGCCGACGCCGCGGACCCGGTGGCGGTGCAGCGGCTGTTCGCGTCCGCGATGCTCACCGCGGACCCGGTCCTGTCCGGTGTCTATTACGTCGATGATCACTTCGTCCCGTATACGGGCGCCAAGCCGGTCGCCAAGGGCTGGAACAACAAGCGCGGGCGCGCTGAGCGAGGGCGCGCGGACACCCACGTGACCGCGCACGACGGGCGGGCGGTGTGCTTCGTGACCGGGGAGCCGTCCGGGCTGAGCACCACGCTGCCGCTGGCGCTGGCCGAACTGAACAAAGCCGCCGGCCCGGGCGCGAAGATCATGCTCGGGTTCGACCGCGGCGGCGCCTATCCCCAGGTGTTCAGGCACTGCCGCGAGCAGGACGTGCACTGGGTCACCTACCGGCGGGCGCCGCTGGCCGTCCCGGCGGTGCTGCCGGTCATCACCACCATCACCGTCGCCGGCCGGCAGCGGGAAATCGCCTGGGCCGATGAGAAAGTGCAGATCAAGGACTACGGCGAAGCCCGGCAGATCACGCTGTTCGAGCACGGCCAGGTCGTGCTGCAGATCCTGACCTCGGACTTGCGGGCGTGCCCGGCGGACATCTTGTCCTGGCTGAAATCCCGGTGGCGGGAGGAGAACTTCCTGAAGTACGCCTCCGAGAACTACGGGATCGACAAGATCTGCGACTACATCGCCAGCATCGAGACCAACACCAAGATCATCGATAACCCGGCCCGCAAGAAAGCCAACGCCGCGGTCCGCGAAGCGGAGAAGACGCTGGCCGCCGCCGAGCGGGCCCTGGCCGGGCTGCTCGCGGACCCCGGCCTGACCGCAGCCGCCAAGAACGCGGCCATCCCCGCCGCCCAGGTGAAGATCACCCGCGCCCGCAAGGCCGTGGCCGCCGCCGTCGATGCCCGCAAGGACATCGCCGCCAAGCTGCCCGCCTCCGACATCGACCCCGACGCGAAGAAAGCGCTGCTGCGCACAGGCCGCCGCGGCCTGCAGATGGTCCTGCGGCTGCTCGCCCACAATGCCGAGCACTGGGTATCGAACCAGCTCAACGCCTACCTCCGCGACGACGACGAGTACCGCGCCATCACCCGCCAGACCATCATCCGCGGCCTGGCCGGCGTCATCACCTACACACCGGACGCGATAACCGTCCAGCTCGACCTGCCCCGCGCGCCCCGCGTCGCCCGCGCCCTGACGATGCTCATCGAGCAGGTCAACAACGAACCACCCGTCATGCCCGGCGACACCCGCCCCGTCACCTACCGGCTCAACCCCGAACCCGGCCTTTAACTCCCCACGCACAGCGTTTGCCGGAGATCTGGGTCC
>PMOU01000317.1 GCA_003161205.1 Actinomycetota bacterium
ACGTAGTCGTCGAGGTCGAAGGTGGTCAGGATCAGCACCTTGCACGGCAGCCCGGCGGCCACGATGTCGCGGGTGGCCTCGATGCCGTCATGGCCCGGCATCCGGACGTCCATCAGCACGACGTCGGGGCGCAGCGCGGAGCACATGGCGACGGCGGCGGCCCCGTCGGCGGCCTCGCCGACCACCTCGATGTCCTCTTCGGCGTCGAGTACCAGGCGGAAGCCCATCCGGATGAGCGAATGGTCGTCGACCAGGAGCACGCTGATCATGGGGTCACCGCCGGATCGGGAAAGACTGGTCCGGGATCGACTGGTTCGGGATCGACTGGTTCGGGATCGACCGTGCCGGGATCGAGGCGGGCGGTGACCTGCCAGCCGTTTGGCTGACGGGGACCGCAGGTCAGCTCGCCGCCGAACGCGCCGACGCGTTCCCGCATTCCGGTCAGGCCGCCGCCCGGCGTGCCGGGAACTCCGGCGTTGCCGATCCCGTCGTCCTCGACCTCGACACGCACCTCGCCGGGGGCAAGCCACAGCCGGACGGCCGCGCTGGCGCCGGGGCCCGCGTGCTTCATCGTGTTCGTCAGTGCTTCCTGGACGAGCCGGAAGACAACCAGCTGAACGCCGGGAGGCGTGTCGCCGGAGGGCCCGCTGCGTTCGTACCGGACCGGCAGCCCGGCCGCCCGGACCCGGGTGAACAGGGCCTCCAGGTCGGACAGGCCGGGCAGCGGCTGGCGGAGTTCCAGGCCGCCCTCGGCGCGCAGGACGCCGAGCAGGCGGCGGGTCTCGGCGAGCGCCTCACGGGCGGTTCTCGACACGCCGCGGATCGCCTCGCTGGCCTGGTCCGGCGAGCGGGTGACCGCGGCCAGCGCGCCGTCGGAAAGGGCCACGATGACGGTGAGGTGGTGCGCCACGCTGTCGTGCATCTCGCGGGCGATGCGGGCCCGCTCCACCGCCGCGGCCAGGGCGCTGGTCTGATCGTGTTCGCGCTCGAGCCGCTGGGTCCGGTCGCGCAGCTCGGCCAGGTAGGCCCGGCGGGTGCTCACGTACAAGCCGCAGACCAGGACACTAGCGATCCCGATGACTTCGTAGGTCACGGCCAGCCAGGCGTTATGCCAGCCGCCCTGGCCGGCCGCGGGGAGCTCGGCCGCCACCGCGAGCGCCGCTGCGACGAGCGCTTCGGCCCGGCTCATCGTGACCGCGACGGTGTACAGGGCGATGGCCGACGGGAACGGGAACAGCGCGCCCCGGACCGGCCACTGGGCCAGCACCGCCGCCATCAGGACCGTGACGGCGAACACCGGGCCGGGCCAGACCCGGCGCAGCGACAGCACCAGGGCGGTCAAGACCGCCACGACGAGGCTGACCGCCAGCGTCGGCACCGCGGGGTGCGCGGCCTGGGCGAAGGAAAAGCTCCCGAACGACGTGGCCGCCGCGAGCAGGGCGCAGCCGACGTCGAAGACCCAGGAACGCCACGGGCGCGTTCCTGGGTTCTCGACCGGTGTCCAGAAGGACATACCTTATCCTCGCAGCTTTCCGGGTGGTTAGGCGTCGCGGCGACGCAGCTGCCAGGCGGCCAGGGCGGTCAGCACAACCGCGTAGCCGCACAGGCACGCGAAACCGGTCCACGGGCTCAGCGCATTCGCGTTGCCCAGCGGGCTGCCCCACAGGGCCCCGCCGGCGTTGGACGGCAGGTAGGGCGCGAAGCCCCTGATGTTCTGCGGGAGGGCCCCCCCGAAGACCGGGATGACGAAGAACACCGCGGCGAACACCGACAGGCCCGCCGCGGTCTTGCGGAACAGGGCACCCAGGGCCAGGCCGATGATGACGACGACGGTCAGGTACAACGACGAGCCGTACACCTCACGCAGCACGCCCGGATCGGTCAGCGAGATCACCGAACCCCCGCGGGAGGACTCGATAGCGAACGCCGCGAAGAAGTCGGCGAACGCGCACAGCATGGTCACCGGCAGCACCAGGCCCACCAGCACGATCACCTTGGCCCACAGCACCGGCAGCCGGGCGGGCACGACCGCCAGCGTGGCCCGGATCATTCCGGTGCCGTACTCGCCGCTGAACGCCAGCACGCCGACCACGCCCATCACCAGCTGGGCGAACAAGACACCGATCAGGGCCACCGACACCCCGCTGGCAGCGGTATTGCCCGGCGAGACCTTGTACGGCGTCCCGGATCCGGCGATCGCGGCACCCAGGCCGACGATCAGCACGGCCGCGACCAGCGTGCACCAGCGGGTCGAGCGCAGCGCCTGCAGCTTGGTCCACTCCGCGCGGATGACGCGGGCCTGGGTCACTGGTCCCGCTACGGTGGCCGGGGCCGGCTTTGCTGGCGCGGGGGCGAGCCCTGTGCCCATGACGGCGGTCATAGCGTCGCTCCGGCGTGGTACTCGATGCTGTCCTTGGTGACTTGCATGAAGGCCTCTTCCAGCGATGCGTGGGTGGGGGTGAGCTCGTAGATGGGCAGATGAGCCCGCCAGGCCGCCGCGCCGATCTGCTCGGCGGTGGTGCCTGAGATACGCAGCAGGTCCGTTCCGTCGTTAATGACGGTGATGCCGGGGGCGGCCAGCAGCTGGCCGAGCCGCACGGGTTCCGGGGTGCGGACCAGCACGCCGGTGCCGGTGGCGTGGTCGACGAAATCCTCGACGCTGGCCTCGGTGATNNAGCAGCCGGATCCAGCGCACGCCGTCGGGGTCCAGGCCGTTAACCGGCTCGTCCAGCACCACGGTCTGGGGCTGGCCCAGCAGCGCGGCGGCCACGCCGAGGCGCTGGCCCATGCCGAGGGAGAAACCGCCGGCCCTAGTGCCGGCGACCTCGCCCAGCCCGGCCAGTTCGATCACCTCATCGACCCGGCGGCGGCCGATGCCGGCCGTCCGGGCCAGCGCCAGCAGGTTGTTACGGGCGGACAGTCCCGGGTGCACGGACCTGGCGTCCAGCAAGATGCCGAGCTCGGCCATCGGGGCCGGCGCCTTGGGATAGTGCTTGCCGTTGACGCGCACCGTCCCGCTGTCCGGGCGGTCCAGGCCGGCGATCATCCGCATCGTGGTGGACTTCCCGGCACCGTTCGGGCCGAGGAATCCGGTTACCACGCCCGGCTCTACCACGAAGCTCAGTCCGTCGACGGCGGTCTTGTCGCCGTATCGTTTGGTCAGTCCGTCAATCTCGATCATGTTGCGTCCCTTCATCAGTTCGTGCTGATGATCGGAACGCTACGGACCTGGCGGGCGGCGGCCATCTATCTGCAGACCGCTCTTTGTCCGCGGCCTAGGCCCGCAGGCATAGGCCGATGAGCCGACG
>PMOU01000330.1 GCA_003161205.1 Actinomycetota bacterium
ATGGCCGGATCCCGATCGTCTCCAGCGTGGCCGGGGGACACGACGGCGAGACCTACAACGTGAACGCGGACACCGCGGCGGCCGCCCTCGCGGTGGCGCTCGGCGCGGTCAAGCTCATCGTGCTGACCGACGTGGCCGGCCTCTACCGGGACTGGCCCTCCTCGGCCGAGGTGATCAGCGAGCTTGACGCGACCGAACTCGAACTGCTGCTGCCGTCCCTCTCGGCCGGGATGATCCCCAAGATGGAGGCGTGCCTGACCGCCGTGCGCGGCGGCGTCCCGCAAGCCCACGTCCTGGACGGCCGCCTCAGCCATGCGGTCCTGCTCGAGATCTTCACCGATTCCGGCATCGGCACCATGGTCATCCCGGAGGTCCAGCCGTGAGTGAAACCGAAGCCCTGCAGAAGCGGTTCGCCGCGGCCATCATGCCGAACTACGGCCTGCCCCCGGTAGCGATCAGCCGTGGCGCGGGTTGCCTGGTGTGGGACGCCGACGGGCGCGAATACCTGGACCTGATCGCCGGGATCGCGGTGAGCTCGCTCGGGCACGCGCACCCGGCGATCGTCGAGGCGGTCAGCCGCCAGGTCGCCCAGGTGGCCCACACCTCGAANNTTCCTGCACGAGCGCGAGATCGAGCTCGCCGAACGCCTGTTGGGTCTGCTCGGGGCGGACGGGCGGGTGTTCTTTACGAACTCGGGGACCGAGGCCATCGAGGCGGCGATCAAGCTGGTGCGGCGCTGCCAGGGACCCGGGCGGCCGGTGATCGTCGCCGCGGAGCGCAGCTTCCACGGCCGGACGATGGGCGCGCTCGCCCTGACCGGCAAGGAATCCATCCGCGCGCCGTTCGGTCCCTTCGGCCTGACCGTGCGNNGTGGTGCCCGCCCCCGCGGGCTATCTGCGGGCCGCCCGCGCCGCGTGCGACCAGGCCGGCGCGCTGCTCGTGCTCGACGAGATCCAGAGCGGGATCGGCCGGACCGGCGCCTGGTTCGCGCACCAGGCCGAGGGCGTGCGGCCCGATGTGCTGACCCTGGCCAAGGGGGATCACGGTTCCACCTTCGGCGGTAACCCGGTGGCGTGCGCCGCGGCCCTGGCGGTCCTGGACGTGATCGCCCGCGACGGGCTGCTGGCTCACGTCGGCCAGGTGGGGGAGCAGCTGACGACCGACCTGGAGGCGACCGGGCATCCGCTGATCGCGGGGGTCCGCGGCCGCGGGCTGTGGCGGGCCATCGTGCTGACCGCCGACGTGGCCGCCGCGGTGGAGCAGGCCGCCCGGCAGGCCGGGTTCCTGGTGAACGCGGTCCAGCCGGACGCGATCAGGCTCGCGCCCCCGCTGATCTTGTCGGCCGAACAGGCTCGCCAGTTCACCGGCGCCCTGCCCGCCATCCTCGACGCCGTCCAGGAGACCGGCTCATGAAGCACTTCCTGCGGGACGACGACCTCGCGCCCGACGAGCAGGCCGCGGTCCTCGAGCTAGCCGAGGAGATGAAGAAAGACAGGTTCGGCTACCGGACGCTGGCCGGCCCGCGCGCGGTCGCCGTGCTGTTCGACAAGCCGTCCCTGCGGACCCGGGTGTCGTTCTCGGTCGGCATCGCCGAGCTCGGCGGCCATCCGCTCATCATCGACACCGTCACCACTCAGCTGGGCCGGGGTGAGCCGATCGAGGACATGGCCCGGGTCCTGTCGCATCAGGTCGCCGCGATTGCCTGGCGGACCTTCGGGCAGGAGCGCATCGAGGCCCTGGCCACGGCCGCCACCGTGCCCGTGATCAACGCGCTGACCGACCAGTTCCACCCCTGCCAGGTCCTGGCCGACCTGCAGACCATCCGGGCGCACGACGGCTCGCTGGCCGGCCGCACGCTGACCTTCCTCGGCGACGGCGCGAGCAACATGGCGCACTCCTACCTGCTCGGCGGGGCGACCGCCGGGATGCGCGTGCGCATCGGCTCGCCCGAGGCCTACCGCCCCGACCCGGCGGTCATGACCGCCGCCGGGCAGATCGCCGGCCAGACCGGCGGGGGGGTCGAGTACCTGACCGACCCCCGGGCGGCCTGCGAGGGCGCCGACGTGATCGCCACCGACGTGTGGACATCGATGGGCCAGGACGCCGAGCGGGCCGAACGGCTCGCGATCCTCGGCGCCTACGGCGCCGGCGACTCCTACCAGCTCGACGACGCCAAGCTCGCGCTGGCCCGGCCCGGCTGCCTGGTGCTGCACTGCCTGCCCGCTCATCGCGGTGAAGAGATCAGTGCCGATGTGCTCGACGGCCCCCACAGCGTGGTCTGGGAGCAGGCCGAGAACCGGCTGCACGCGCAGAAGGCGCTCCTGGCCTGGCTGGTGGAGCGGTCATGACTCCGCTGACCAAGACCGCCAGGCACGCACGCATCGCGGCCATCCTCGCCCGCGAGCAGGTCCGGTCCCAGGAAGAGCTCGCCGACCTGCTGGAACGGTACGCCAGCGTGCACGTGACCCAGGCGACCCTGTCCCGGGACCTCGACGAGCTCGGNNGGCCCCGGCTCCCGTCCCGGCGGCGCCATCGGCGGGACAGAGGGGGACGCACCAGGTCAACGGCAGCGGGACAACACCGCCGAGTCGACGCGCGACGCGCGGCTGGCGCGATACCTTTCGGAGCTGATGACCTCGGCGGAGCCGAGCGCCAACCTCGTCGTGCTCAGGACGCCGGCCGGGGCGGCCCAGTTCCTCGCCTCGGTCATCGACCACGCAGCCCTGCCCCCGATTCTCGGCACCGTAGCCGGCGACGACACCGTCCTGATCATCACCCGCGACCCCGCCGGCGCCGCCGCCGTAGCCACCGACCTCCTCCACCGCTCCGAACGCCGCCGATGAACCGTTTTTACGGACTCGGTGGCCCATCACGTACCGAAGAAGGTACCCAAGGGGCCACCGACTCCCTCGGGGCCGACAAAACTTAAGGCTTAGTGCGATAGAAAGAAGGACTGTGGAAGCACCGGAAGAGGCGGCACGGGATTCGGGCGGGGAAGAGTCGACGCGGCTGTGGGGCGGCCGGTTCGGCGCCGGACCCGCCGACGCTTTGGCCCGGCTGTCGGTCAGCGTGCAGTTCGACTGGCGGCTGGCCCGCTATGACCTGCGCGCCTCTCGCGCGCACGCCCGGGTGCTGCACCGGGCCGGCCTGCTGACCGATGATGAGCTCAGCGCCATGCTCAAGGCCCTCGGGGAGCTGGACCGGGCGTGCGCGACGGGTGAGTTCCGGCCGACGGTCGCCGACGAGGACGTGCACACCGCGCTTGAGCGCGGACTACTCGAACGGCTGGGCTCGCTCGGCGGAAAGCTGCGGGCCGGCCGCAGCCGGAACGACCAGGTGGCGACCGACCTGCGGCTTTACCTGCGAGACAATGCCCGGCTCGTCGCGAGCAGGCTCGCCGAGCTCGAGACCGCGCTGATCGACCAAGCGGCCGCGAACGGTGACGTGCCCGCGCCCGGCATGACTCACCTGCAGCACGCGCAGCCGGTGCTGTTCAGCCATCACCTGCTCGCGCATGTCCAGGCCTTCGCCCGTGACGTCGGGCGCCTGCGGGACTGGGATAAGCGTGCCGCGATCAGCCCCCTCGGATCCGGTGCGCTGGCCGGGTCGTCGCTGGCGGTTGACCCGGACGTGCTCGCCGCCGAGCTCGGTTTCGCGGCGGCGGCGGCGAACTCCATGGACGCCGTCAGCGACCGTGACTTCGCGGCCGAGTTCTGCTTCACCGCGGCGCTGATCGGGGTGCACCTGTCCCGGCTCGGCGAGGAGATCGTGCTCTGGTCGTCGGCGGAGTTCAGCTGGATCGAGATCGACGACGCCTACGCGACCGGTAGCTCGATCATGCCCCAGAAGAAGAACCCGGACGTGGCCGAGCTGGCCCGGGGCAAGGCGGGCCGCCTGATCGGCGGGCTGACTGGCCTGCTCGCGACGCTGAAAGGCCTGCCGCTCACCTACAACCGGGATCTGCAGGAGGACAAGGAGCCGGTCTTCGACGCGGTCGACACCCTGCTGCTCGTGCTGCCCGCCATGGCGGGCCTGATCGCGACGCTGCGGGTCAATCCCGACCGGCTGCGCCAAGGCGCCTCGGTCGGGTTCACGCTCGCCACCGATCTGGCCGAGTACCTGGTGCGCCGCGGCGTCCCGTTCCGCGAGGCCCACGAGGTCGTCGGGCACCTCGTGGTGTGGTGCCAGGTGCATGACTGTGACCTAGACGAGGTAAGCGACGCTGATCTGGCCAAGGTCTCCGAGTACCTGACACCGGACGTCCGGCAGGTGCTGACCGTCGAGGGTGCCCTGGCGGCGCGTCAGGGCCGCGGCGGCACCGCGCCGGAACGGGTCGCCGAGCAGCTCGCCGAGCTGCGGACGGCGGTCGAGAGCCACGCCGCCTGGGCGCAGGACGTGGGATAGCCGCGGGTGCCGATCTCGCGTGACTTCTTCGCCCGGTCCGCGGTCGAGGTCGCGCCGGAGCTGCTGGGCTGCGTCCTGGAGCATCAGACGGCGGCCGGCCTGGTGTCGGTGGAGATCACCGAGGTCGAGGCGTATGCGGGACAGGCCGACCCCGCCTCGCACGCCTACCGGGGCAAGACCCCGCGGAACGCGGTCATGTTCGGCCCGCCCGGGCACGCGTATGTCTACTTCACCTACGGCATGCACTTCTGCGTGAACCTGGTTTGCTCAGGTGAGGGCAGCGTGTCCGCGGTGTTGCTGCGGGCCGGGGCGGTCGTCGACGGGGAGAACCTAGCCCGGGCCCGCCGGTCCAGCCGCAGGCCCGCTCAGGTGCGGAACCAGGAGACCTCGCCCCAGTCTCCGCCTCGGCAGGCTCCGCTCGCCTGGCGTGACCTGGCCCGCGGGCCGGCCCGGCTGTGCCAGGCGCTGGACATCGACAGGTCGCTCGATGGCGCGGACGTCTGCCTTATTAGCTCACCGCTCCGGCTCCGCCCGGCCCGGCTGGGCACCAATGCGGTCGGACGCACCACCAGTCGTTCCGGAACTGGACTGGCCCCAGGGGACAACCCTGTTGAAACTCCGCGGGAAATTGTCTCCGGGCCTCGGGTCGGTGTCTCGATGGCGGCCGAGGTGCCCTGGCGGTTCTGGTTCGCGGGCGA
>PMOU01000295.1:0-149 GCA_003161205.1 Actinomycetota bacterium
CGGCACCTGGGCAACTTCCCGCAGGCGTTCACCCACCTGGCCCTCATCAACGCCGTCATGCACGTCATCCGCACGGAGCAGGCCGCTCAGCGGACGGCCCTGGGCCGGGACATCGCGGACGGACACACCTAGCCCAGCACCGCCGGCCC
>PMOU01000295.1:197-2741 GCA_003161205.1 Actinomycetota bacterium
GAGCCACCGGAACCGATCGGCGCGGGATCGAAGTACCCCGGTATCCACTTGAGCACCTCGGCCCGGAACTCGCCTTCGCACTCCAGCTGGCACAGCACCCCGATGCCCGCCGTGGAGACGCGGTGGATGAGCACGTACGACGGCGGCAGGTTGAACCGGCGGGTGATNNGCCCGCATGTCGGTGACGCGGCTGGCCTCTTCGCGCAGCCACTCGCGGCTGAACTTGAAGCATTCCACCTTGGACGGCTCGGCCAGCGGCGCGAGGAAGGCGTGCAGCGCGTCCAGGTCCACGTCGATACCGGGCCGAAGGAATCCGTGCGCGCGCAGTTCCCGTTCCACCGCCTCGACGTCGGCGTCGTCGTCATGCATGATCCGCAGCAGCCGGCCGAAGAACGGGGGCAGGCCGTCCGGCAGCCGGTCCACCGCGCCGAAGTCGAGCACGCCGAGCCGTCCGTCGTCCAGCAGCCGGAAGTTGCCCGGGTGCGGATCGGCGTGCAGCAGCCCGGCCCGCGAGGGCCCGGAGAACAGGAACCGCACGAGCAAGATGCCGGCCCGGTCCCGTTCCTCCTTGGTGCCGTCGCTGATGATCCTCGACAGNNGGCGTGCCGTCCATCCACTCGGTGACCAGGACGTGGTCGGTGCCCATGATGACGCCGGGCACGGCGATGTCGGGGTCGCCGGCGTAGGCGTCGGCGAACGCCTGCTGCGAGGCCGCCTCGAGATGGTAGTTGAGCTCTTCGGTGACCCGGTCGCGCAGCTCGTCGAGCAGCGGCCTGACTTCCAGCCCGGGCATGAGCAGGCCGAACAGCCGCCCGGCCCGGCTCAGCTGGTTGAAGTCGCCGATCAGCGCCCGCCCGGCCCCCGGATACTGGATCTTCACCGCGACCGTCCGGCCGTCCCGCCAGGTCGCCTTGTGCACCTGTCCGATGGACGCGGCGGCGGCCGGGGTGTCGCTGAACTCGGCGAAGTTGTCCCGCCAGTCCGCGCCCAGGTCGGCGGCGAGCACCTGGTGCACGCTGCGGGCGGGCAGCGGCGGCGCGGATTCCTGCAGCTTGGTCAGCGTGGCACGGTACGGCCCGGCGAGCTCGGGCGGCAGCGCCGCCTCNNNTGGGCCACGATCTCGGCCGGCCGGCCGCCGATCCGCTTCCCGACCCCGAGGGCCGTGCGGCCCGCCAGCCCGAGCGGCAACCTGGCCATCTTGGCGGCTCGGGTCACGGGGTTCTTGGGCACGTCGTTCACCCTGACATTGTCTCGCATGCCGGAGAGCGGATAGTACCGCCGGTGGCCGCGAACGCGCCGCAGCCGCACGCCGGGTGCGGCGCCCAGGTCCGGCGGCGCCATTGCCAGTCGGGCAGGACCACCTCCAGCGTCCCGTTCGCCGTCACCGGCGCCCCCCCGTAGCCCCCGTAGCTCCCGTGNNGGCCCGGTCGATGAACGCCAGCGCCTGCGCCGACGCCACGGTGGCGGTCATGGCGGCCAGCACCGTGTCGCATGCCTGCGGCCGGCCGCGCGCGAAGGTGGCCTGGGCGAGAATCTTCGGCCACTGCGGGTCGCCCTCCGCTTTCCGCAGGTCCACGCACCGCAAACACGCCGAACGGCCCGGCAACACCAGCGGCCCGACCACCCCGATCGCCTCGCTGGCCCGCAGGGCCAGGTGCGGGACGCGGTCCCGCATCAGACCCTCGGCCAGGTCGGGCAGCGTCAGCTCGGTGAGGATCACCAGGTCGGGTACTGCTCCGTCGTCGCGGGTCCTGACCTCCGGCGCCGCCCGCGAGATCGCCCGGGCCGCCCCTTCGGCCCGGGGTGCGCCCAGGTCCGCCAGGATCAGCCCGGCGGGCGCGAGGTCCGCGGGCTGGGCAGGTGCGGGGTCGGTGCAGGTGACGTGCCCGACACCCGAGGCGGCGAGGAAGCTGGCCACGCAGGCGCCGGTCCGGCCCGCGCCGTGCACGCGGACGAACGCGGCCCGCCGCCGGGCCAGGGTCCGGGCCCCGCCGTCCCCGTCGGCGTAAGCCAGCGACGCGGTGGCCAGCTCCGGGGCGAGCCGGTCGCGCAGCTGGCCGGGGAGCGAGGCGTGCAACCGGGCCGGGAAGTCGTCGAGCACGCCCGCGGCGGCCAGCATCGTGAGCACCCGGTTGACCGCCTCCGCCCGGACGCCGTACGTCTGCGCCGTGGCGATCAGGCTCTCGCGGTCCCGGGTCCCGTCCAGCAGGCTGATCACGGCCGCCGCCTGCCCTAGTCCGCCGAGCGCAACCGCCCGCCGGGGATCGGTCCCGAACTGGATCGTGTCCCGGTCCCGCCACAGCGGCAGCAGCCCGGCCTTCAACGCTGGTTTCATGTCGACATGCTGACATCCGCCCCCGACATTTCACGCTCCCGGGCCGAAACACCCCATACCTACCGCAGTCTTCGCCTCGCTGATCTCTATGGTTGCCGCAACGTACCGAAAAGATTAGGTAGGCTGCCACATTCATCGACTCAAGACCCGAACAAAGAGATAAATAGAGCACCACTGGCCACCTGATTCACAAAACCTGCTGCCATGGG
>PMOU01000295.1:2817-3492 GCA_003161205.1 Actinomycetota bacterium
AGCAGGCCACTCAGCCCCGCGCCCGCGGCCAGCCCGAACAGCACGCCGAACCGCCGCAGCTTGTGCCGTGTCCGCTCGCCCGGGGTGACCAGCGAGCTGACCAGCGTGGTCAGGGTGCCGGTGAGGTAGGTGGTGCCTACTTCGGACAGGTTCATCCGGTTGACCGTGGCCGACTGCATGCCGATCGCGGCCGCCACGGTCGCGAGCAGGCAGAACTGCGCCCATCCCGTCGGCCGGGTGCCGCTGACCTCAAACCCGAGCGTGAACCCCGCGATCAGGATGAACTGGCCGCCCAGAGCCCCGATGACGTGCGACGGCAGCCCGCTGGCCCGGCTGTCGTCGCTGGTTTGCGCCGGCGTCGCCTTGAAGCCGCGGGCGATCCAGGTGCTCCCGGCCACGCCCGCGATGTAGCCCCCGATCGAACAGATGGTGTGGGTGGCCAGCGTCACCGATCCGCGCGCCACGGCCAGGCCGAGCAGCACGATGTTCCCCGTCATCACGCTGGTGAAGACGTTGCCCAGCCTGGTGTAGCTGATCACGTCCGTGGCCCCGGAAGCGAAGGTGAGCACGACCGCGATCAGCGACTTGACCTGCTCTCTCGACTCAATCGGTCTGTCGTTCATCGCCCGCTAGGAGATCACCTAATACCGCCCCAGGCAAACCAGCCACGAAAAT
>PMOU01000295.1:3530-11576 GCA_003161205.1 Actinomycetota bacterium
CCGAGCAGCCCGACCACGACCCGCGTCCCCTTCGGCGCCGCGGCGGGCCACGGCGTGTACCCGTCGGTGAGCACCACGGTCACGGCCGGCCGGGGCCGCAGCGCGACCGCGGCGGCGATGCCCGCACCCATGTTCGTGCCGCCGCCGCCGATCAGCTGGATCTGGCGGGCGGAGCTGACGCGCTGGGCCGGCGCGACCGCGGTGTCGCAGGCCAGCACGCGCACCTGCCGGGCCAGTCCCAGGGCCCGCAGCAGCCCCTCCACCTCGGACAGCACCATCGTGAGCAGGTCCTCGGTCATGCTGCCGGAGGTGTCGCAGACCACCGCGACCTCGGGCACCGGCCGCCGCAGCGCGGGCAGCACCACGTCGCCCGCCACGGTGGACCGCCGGGACGGCCGCCGGTAGGAGTAGTCCACGGCCCCGGCCACCTGCGCGACGGCCCGGCGCAGCTCGGCCGCGAGCAGCCGGCGCCAGTCGACCTTGGGGTGCAGGACCTCCTGNNNTGCCGCAGTCAAGCCACGGTCCCGCCGTTTCCCCCGATCCAGATTTGGCCGAACGGGTCTGGCCATCTCCCCGAAGTCCCCCGCCCGTGCCCGCCCCGGGCGGTCGCCGCCCGCTGCGAATGCCCTCGAAGTACTGTTCCGCCAGCAGGCCGTCCTGCGCGCCCAGGTCCTCCGGAAGCACCGGCCGTCCGGGCAGGTCGAGCCCGGCCGGCACCAGGTCGTCGTTGATCTCGGCGTCGGCGGCGCGGACCCAGGTCCGCGCCTCCTCCGGGCCGACGCCCGCCGCCTGAGCCCGTTCGCCGTGGGTCCGCAGCAGGTGGCAGACGTGGTGGATGAGGACGCTGCCCAGCTGCGCCGGGGTCCACGCCGCGGTCAGCTCCGGGTCGGCGCGCATCCGCCAGCCCTCGTCCACGGTCACCGTCCCGCTGCCCGGCTCGGCGATCACCTGCGCCCCGAAAACCCCGGTCGCCAGGTAAGGAAACCGCGTCGCCGCCCACAGCCTGGCTGGATTAACCCCGGGCGGAGAGGTGCTAGCCCCGGGGGGACGACCCCCCCAGACCCCCCCGCCCTGGGGGGAACCTTCCCCCCAGGCCCCCCGGCCCCCCCTTTGGGGGGGATCGGCGGCGTTGCTCTGCGGGTCTTCGGGCACGGGCTCAGGCTAGGAGGCCGGCGTCGCGGAGGACGGGGGCGAAGAGGTGGATCTGCTCGGGGAGGGCGGCGCCTTCCGGGCGACAGCGGGCCAGCACGCGGGCGGCGACGGCGGCTACGTCGGGGGCGGCCTCGGCGGCCAGGCCGAGCACCTGCCAGCCGGCCGTCCAGCGTTCCGGCGTGGGGTTCCCGGCGACCGCGCCGGCGACCGCGGCCAGCGCCGCGTAGGCCCGGTCCCCGCGTTCAGGCAACCGGAACGAGGCCGGGTCAGCCAGCACTTCCTCCGGATCGGGCAGGTCCATCTCGATCAGCCAGGACAGGAACTCCACCCCGGCCCCGTCGCCGACGGCTCCCCTGACCAGCGCCGAACGGGCCTCGTCACCGCTGCCCGCGGCACCGGCGGCGGCCATCAGCCGGGCCGCCATCTCCCAGGTCCGCGGGGATGGCCAGCCCCGTCCCGCCGACGCCGCGTCGGACGGGGGCGCGCACGCGAGCGCGGGCCGGACGTGCAGGAACGCGGCCACCAGGCCGCGGGCCAGGATCTCCTCGGCCTGCCAGCCCGCGGGCAGCGCGGGGACCACCGGAGCGGCCCAGCCGCCGGCCAGCCCGTCGGCCACCGCCCGCGGGTCGGTCTTCCAGTCCAGGTGGCAGAGCCGGTTGGCCAGCGGCGCGGACAGGTCCCAGCCGTCGGCGGCCTGCTCCGGCGGGTTGGCTGCCGCGACCACGGCCACCTCGTCGGGCAGCGTCAGGTCGCCCACGGCCCGTTCCAGCACCACCCGGAGCAGGGCGGCCTGCACGGCGGGCGGCGCGGTGGACAGCTCGTCGAGGAACAGCAGGCCGTGTCCGGCCTGCGCCAGCCGCCGCGCCCACGCGGGCGGGGCGAACCGGACCTCCCCGCCGACCACGATGGGCAGCCCGGCGAAGTCCGAAGGCTCCCGGATCGAGGCGATCACCGTTTCGCACGGCAGTCCCATGGCGCCGGCCATCGCGCGGATCGCGGACGTCTTGCCGGTGCCGGGCGCGCCCCACAGCAGCACCGGCACCCGGGCCGCCACCGCGACGCCGAGCGCCTCGACCGCCGGGTTGGACCCGGCTGACGGCACGCTCACACTTCCCAGTGTGGCGCATCGGCCGGACCGCCGATGCCGTCCTTGCCTCCGTCCCCGCCGCCGTCCGGGCGGGCGTGCACGTCCAGCCGTACCGGCTCGTTTCCCGGCGCGCGCAGGGCCAGCACCCGCGCGTCGGGCCAGCCCGCCCGGTCCACCGCGACGACCAGGTGCCCGCCGGTCAGGGCCAGGCCGCACGCCCACACCCGGGCCAGCCAGCTCGCGGGCAGGCTGACCTGCAGCCGCCGCTGCGCCCCGCGCCCGGTCAGCTCCGTCTGACCCCAGCCCTGTCCGCCGTGCAGCGACACAGCCACCTGATCCGGCTCGATCCCGAGCCACTCCTCGGCAACCAACGCCAGCCGCCCGGTAATCGCGGCAACCAGCGCCGGCCGCACGCCAGCCTCCGGACCGCCGGCGTTAGGACCGCCGGCCTCCGGGGCGCCGGCCTCCGGGGCGCCGGCCTCCAGACCGCCGGCGTGCGCCGCGGCGACCTGCCCGGCCAGCCGGACACCGAAGCCGTAGCCCAGCGCGAGCAGCGACAGCATGTCGTTCCTGCGCTCGGCGGCGCGCTCCATCTCCTCGTCCGCCTGCCGCTGCCGGGCGCTGTGGCTGGCCGCGGCCGCGGGCGGTACGGCCAGCTGCCGGACCGGACGCCGCAGACCTGGACTCACCCTGAACTTGGATACCCCGCGGCCGGATCCGGCCTGCGCGGCCTCGACGTCCGCCCAGGTGACCGTGATCTCGTCGGCCGGGCCGCGGGGACCCACGGCCAGCACGGACAGGTCGCGGGTGTGCCTTCCCCACGCCTCGGCGAGCTGAACGCAGCCGGCTTTGTCCCCGCCGAGGGCGGCCAGCACGAGCTCGGCTTCGGCGTCGGGATGTTCGGGCAGCCGGAGCTGGCCGGCCTCCCAGCGGACGACGTGCCGCCCCTGGCCGCATGGCACGAGCGTCTCGCAGCTGGGCAGGCAGCTGTACCAGGGATCGTTCGGCATATCAGTCAGAAAAATACCCCCAGCGAAGCGGCAGCCGGACGCGGACCTGTGCCGACGGCCCGGCCGCCAGCACCTCGATCCAGGCCGTGGACCGGGGCAGTGGCGGCACGAGCTGCAGCTTGAGCGCGTGCTCACCGCCGGCCCGGTGCCAGCCGTCGGGCCGGCTGGCGTGCCACCGGCCGCCGCTGTCCCGGATCCAGACCGACAGCGGGAAGTAATGATCGATACCGAACGGTCCCGCGGGGCTCTCCTGGACCAGGCCCCGGGCCAGCACCTGGAGCCAGCTGCGCCCGTCGGTGTTGACCAGGCCGAGCAGGGCCAGCCGGATGCCGTCCAGCTCGGGCAGGGTGGCGACCGCGGCCGCGTAACCGTCGCGCACCGGCGTGAGGTCCGGTTTCCTGCGCTGGTAGTGGGCGAGCAGGCTGAGCCAGGGTTCCGGCAGGTCGTGCGCGGGCGGTGCGCTGATCCCGTGCCCGCTGACCCGCATGCCCGCGCACACCGCGGCGAGCCGGCCGGGGACCGGGCTGAGCGGCGACAGCACGTCGGCCGCCTCGAGTGCGGCGATGACGGCCCCCATCCCGGTCGCCATGATGTGCAGCGGCCCCGGCGAGATCGCGGCCAGCTGCATCCGCAGATCGTGCGGGAATTCCGGGGCCACCGTGAGCAGCCGTTCGGCCAGCATGACCAGCAGGTGCTCGCCGGGGCTGAGCTTGGTCTCGCTGACCTCCGGCTCGCCCACCGCGGCCGCGGCTCCCGGGGGCAGCTCGACGCGGACGCCGGGGCCGTCCGGCGTTGCGATGTCGAGCCAGCGGATGTCCTGCGGCGGTTCGGGACGCAGGCTGAGGTCGCCGGCCCCCTCCGGTCCGTAGCTGCGGGTGAGGTCCAGGTGGTAGCGACCGCCCCGGTCGTCGGTGACCGTGAACCGCTCGGCGGGAAGGATGCCGCCCTGGACCGGGCCCAGCCGCGGGTCGTACTCGCTGCGGGTCTGCCAGGCCACGGTGAACCGCGCCCCGGCGGCGGTGTGCGCGAATGCCATCAGGAACATCTCACCGCTCAAGTCCTCGGCCCGGTACGGGACCGTCAGCGCGATCGGCACCAGGCGGTCAGGCCCCCCCGGCCCCGGCCCCGGTCCCGGTCCCGGCGCCGCCTCCGATCCCTGGCCTGGTCTCGGCGACAGGGCCGCCTGCCTGCTCCTCCTGGCCAGCATCCCGGGCGAGGGGAACATCAGCCGCCCGGGCCGCGGCCCCGCCGCGCTGAGCGGCCCGGAAACATACTGGTCCGGACGTTGCCGTACGCTCACCGCCAGGTCGAAGCCGGCCAGGATGTCCTCGGCGGTCTCGTAGTCGAGGGCGTGCACGGCGGTCAGGGCCTGGGCGACCGACGCCAGCCGGGCCGTGATCTTGCCCAGGCCGGCCCACGGCTGCGGCCGTGCAGGCGCCATCGGGCCGCGCAGTTCGGCCTCGGCCAGCACCCGCAGGNNCTCCGGTGCTCCGGCACGATCGCGTTCCGCCGCGCCGGGTACCGGCACGACCGCGCTGACCCGGGCCGAGGTGCCCGCCACCACCACCTCGATCGTGTCCGGATCGAAGGTCAGCGGCGGTATCAGGCGCAGCGGGACCACCACCAGCTCGGTGTTGCGGGCGAGGTAGTCGGCCGCTACCGCCAGGTGCCAGTGCCCGGCGGGGTCCTTCAGCCACCAGGAGAGCCCGGGGCGCCAGCCGTCGTGGTAGCGGCGCCCCGGCGGCCGCAGGCCGCACCCGACCGCGAACAGGTAGCTGTCGCTCACCGCCGAGCTCAGGGCCGCCAGGGCCAGCTGCATCCCGTCGATGTCCGGCAGGGTCGTGACGAGCGGCGTGCAGATCTCCGGGCCGCGGGCGGCCAGGAACGGCGGCAGGCCGGCGGCTCGCGCGTTGCCCTGCGCGATGATGTCGGCCCACGGGTCAGGGATGCTGGCGGCGGGCCGCGCGGTGATGCCGTGTGCGGTCACGTGGAGTCGCCGGCACAGGTCAGCGAGCTGGCCGAGGAGCGGGTGGTCGGCGGGGATCGCGCCCGAGTCCGTGAGCACGGTGGTGAGGTGCCCCAGTTCCGGCGCCGCGGTCGCTCCCGGCCGGCGCCAGGCCTCCGCCAGCAAGACTTCGGCCTCCAGCGCCAGCAGTCGTACCGCGGCGGGAACGCCCGCGCTCGCCTCGATCGTGGCCGGGCCGGATGCCGGGCCGGACGCCGGGAGTTCCGGGACCGGGGGATTCAGGTTGACCCGGGCGAGCCGGTTTGTCCCGTCGGCGATCAGGTCCACCCACCGGGCGCCGGGCGGGGGAGGAGGGAGCAGCCGGATCACGCCTTGCCAGGTGCTCGTGCCGCCGTCGCCGTGGAATTCGAGCCGGTAGCCGGCCCCGCGGTCGTCGACGGCCCCGAGCTGGCCGTAAGGAAAGTGGTGGACGCCCGCGCCGGTCATTTCCAGGTCCGCACTCGACCCGTCCTGCGGCCAGTGCATCCGGATCACCGTGATGATCATTGTCTCGCTGGCGCCCCGTACCAGCGTCAGCAGGTGCACGTCGCTGGGCGCGCGGTCGTTCGGGACGCTGAACTTCTGCCCGACCGGGATGATCCGCGGTGGCTGTCCGGCGCCCGACCGCGGGCGCGGAGCGCGCTGCCGGATGGAGCTGATCCGCCTCGTCATGCCGTACCGCTCCCGGAACGCGCGCGACCGGACCGTCAGGGCGGTTTCGACGTCGCTCACCAGAGCGTCGGTGAACTCCTCGTCGAGCAGGCCCGCCGCGACCAGGATGTCGGCGGCCGAGCTGATATTCGCCAGCACGCCCCGGCCATGGTCCATTTGCCACAGCGGCGTAACCGCGAGCCGCAATTGCGTCTCGGCCAGCAGCCGCAGGTACGTCTCGGCCCGTTGGTCGCCCACGCGTCAAGCCTGCACCCGCGGGCGCTCTGCCTCAACCGCCGGACAGGGCCGTCAGCGCGCCGCGGGGCGGCCCAGCTCGGCGATCAGCCCGCGCAGCCGGGCAAAGGCGGGCTTGCGCGAGTAGTCGTCCCGCAGGACGCCGAAGTTGCAGAACAGGCCGTCGCGGGCGGCCCGGACGCGACGCCATCCGGCGATCCGGCCAGGCCCAGCGGAAAAATCCCGAACGTCAGGGGCTCAGCCACCCGGCGACCCTAACACGCCGCCGGGGGCCTCTCCAGGTTCAGGCGGATGTGGCGACGGCCGGTTTCACCGCGTCGACGGACGTCCAGCAGCGGACGATGTCGCGCATCGAGAGCAGCCCGGCCACGTCATGATCCTCGAGCACGACCAGGTGCCGGAATCCGCCCCGCATCATGGCCGAGGCGGCGTCCTCCAGTGTCCAGTCGGGCGTGGCGTAGGTGAGGTCTTCGGTGCGGTGCTGAGCGACGAGCTCGGCGTCCGGGTCCTCGCCCGCGGCTACCGAGTTGAGGATGTCACGTTCGGTCAAGATGCCGATGCCCGCATGTTCCTGGTCGGCGACGACCGCGGCTCCGATGTGGCGCTCGGACATCATCCGGGCGGCCTGGCGCAGCGTATGCGCTGGTCCGATGGTAAGGACAAGCTGGGACATGCCGTCTCGTACTTTCACGAGTAACACCCCTGGTCTCGGAGCTTGTGCACTTGTGCACTGGTGACGTTCACCAAGCATCCGTTACTTCGTGCCAGAGAGCAAGCCCCCGGTTACCCGGACTTCGGGTAGGGATTGCCGAGGTGCGTCAGCACCTCGTCGTGCAGGGTCCCGTTGGTGCACACCACGCTGCCGCCGTCCGGCCTGGCCTCGCCCTCGAGCGAGGTGAACCGGCCGCCGGCTTCGGTGACGATGATCTGCAGCGCGGCGATGTCCCACAGCGACACCTCCGGCTCCGCGGAGATATCGCAGGCACCCTCCGCGACCAGCATGTGCGACCAGAAGTCGCCGAACCCCCTGGTTCTCCACACCGATCTGGTCAGGCCGAGGAAGTTGTCCAGCAGCCCGCGGTCGGCCCAGCCGCCCAGGCCGGAATAGGACAGCGACGCGTCGCCGAGCTTGGTCACCCCGGACACCCGGCAGGGCGAGGCCTTGGTGAGGCTGCGTCCGGTCCAGGCCCCGCCGCCCAGGGCGCCCCACCAGCGGCGGCCCAGGGCCGGCGCCGACACCACCCCGACGACGACATCCGGGCCGTCCATCAGCCCGATGAGGGTGGCCCAGACCGGGACGCCGCGCACGTAGTTCTTGGTCCCGTCGATCGGGTCGATGACCCAGCACCGCGGCCCCGCGCCGGACCGGCCGAATTCCTCGCCGAGCACCGCGTCGCGCGGCCGGGAGCGGCGCAGCACGTTACGCAGCGACTCCTCGGTCGCCCGGTCGGCATCAGACACCGGCGTGAGGTCGGGCTTCGTCTCGACCCGCAGGTCAAGCGCCCGGAACCGCCGGCTGGTGATGTCGTCGGCGTTATCCGCGAGGACGTGCGCGAAACGCAGGTCGTCGCCGTAGTTTGCCACCCGCGAACGGTACCGCCTCGCCCGTCCCGCTGACCAGCCAGGCCCGCCGTCCGCAGCCCGCNNNNTCCGGGTCATACTGCCGTCGTGGTTCATGACGCTGACGTTCTCCTCGCCGACCCGCCGGATCAGCTGCGGCCCTTCATCCGTGACGGCAAGATCACCGCGATGCCAGCCAGGCGCACCCGGCGCAGGCTGCTGCTTGACCAGGTGGCGCAGGCGTTTCAGCCCGGCCGCACGTACCCCGAAGCTGCCGTCGACGAGGTCCTCAAAACGATCTTCGACGACTATTGCACCTTGCGCCG
>PMOU01000270.1 GCA_003161205.1 Actinomycetota bacterium
TACCGCGGCGACCGGCTCGCCCGCACCGCCGCGCCGCACAAGATCCTGGATCCGAAGGCCGGGCCGCTGATCGCCGTCCGGCTCAACATCTTGACCCGCAAGACGCTGGGCGGCCTGCAGACCGACCTGTCCGGCCGGGTGCTCGGCACCGCATCCGGCTCTCCTTCCGGGCAGGGCCCCCGTCCCGTTCCTGGTCTGTACGCGGCGGGCGAGGTCGCCGGGTTCGGCGGCGGCGGAATGCACGGCTACCGGTCCCTGGAGGGTTCCTTTCTCGGCGGTTGCCTGTTCAGCGGCCGTCAGGCCGGCCGCGCCGCGGCCCGGGAGACCGGGGCCTGACCGTTGGCCCGCGATGCCCGCGGATGCCCGCGGATTCCCGTGGCCTGCCTGATCGGCTCAATCAGGCAGGCCACGTTCACGTACTTCAGCCGGAGACCCAGCGCTACGGCTGTCCCCCGTAGTTCCCGCCGTCGCGGGGTGTCGGCGGGTTGCCTCCGTAGTTCTCGCCGGTATACGGCGGCTCGGTGAATCCGCCGTAGGTCCCGCCGCCCTGCGGCGGCTGGGCGAATCCGCCGTAGGTCCCGCCGGGCGCCGATGGTGTCTGGGCGCTACCGGAAAGCCGGTAGTAGACCAGCGTCACGACCAGGGCGAGGAAGGGCGAGATCAGGGTGCC
Organism: Actinomycetota bacterium; assembly: GCA_003161205.1. Next base: position 671 of record PMOU01000270.1, read on the forward strand.
CGAGATAACCGCGCTCAGGCCGCTGCCCAGAACGTGCGGCAGGGCCGAGAAGATGAGACCGAGCACGATGTCCACCACGAGCAGGATCACGTACACCAGCACCAGCGTGCCGAACACGTGCCAGCCGTGGCCGCGGACGAGTGCACGGCTGCGCCCGAAGGACGCGAGTGCACCTGACCGCTCGATGACGATGACCGGCACGATCACGGCCCAGATGGTGATCAGGTACAACCCCGGAGCGATGATCAGGGCGAGCCCGATGACGATCGCGATGCCGGCCAGGAGCGAGGCGACGATGACCGCCCCCAGGTACGGCATGGCCGCGGATACGGTCTCGCCAATGGACATGTCGACGCGGCCGTCGCGTACGTCCTGCACGGCTTTGACGAGCGCCGCCTGCAGCAGGAAGGCCGCGACGATGCTCACCAGGGAGCCGAGCAGGGTACCGAAGGTGCCGGCCAGGGACAAGACCGCGGCGATGATCGCGGCGGCCACGTAGATGACGAAGGCGATCGCGAGAAGATGTCTGGCGTAAGCCTTGTACATCCCCCAGGCCTCGCTCAGAACGCCTGTAAGTGGATTCATGGCGGGATCGTACAGCTAAAACCAGCTCGCCGGGAGCATCAAAGAGGCGAATTCCCAGGCAGTATCGATACGTTTCCGCAACGTGCGCCCGGCTAGCTAGTGCTGCCCGTTCTCATGCCCGCCGCAGCCGCAGCTTTCCCTGATGATGAGGTCGGTAGGCAGCCGCTCAACGTGACGGGGCAGCGCTGGATCGGCGATCCGCTGGAGCAGCCGGGCGCAGGCGCGCTCGCCGAGCAGCCGCATCGGCTGGCGAACCGTGGTCAGCGGCGGCGCGACGAGGGTGCCGGCGTGCATGTCATCGAAGCCGACAACAGCGATGTCGGCCGGAACCCGTATCCCGGCGATCTGCAGCTCGCGGATGGCCCCGATGGCCATCTGGTCGTTGGCGCAGACGATCGCGTCGGGCAGATCCCGCCGCGGCCAGGTCAGGATCTCACGCACGGCGAGCTGACCGCTCATCGCGGCGAACCGGCCCTCGAAGGACCCGGTCAAGGTCGCGCCCGGATACTCCGCGAGCGCCTCGGAAAGGGCGTTTCTCCGTTCCCGTGCGTCCGGGGCCTCTGGCGGCCCTGCGATGGCGAACATCCTGGTCCTGCCGTGCTGCTCGACCAGATGGCGGACCAGCGCTCTGGTGCCGGCGCGGTTGTCGGCGCCGAAGACGTCGGCGTGCGGCTCATCGGGCGAGCCGGCCACCAGCACGATCGGGGTACGCGTGGCCAGCAGCGCCAGCTGATCTGAGCTGATAATGCCTTCGGTGATGAGCAGGCCGTCGACCTGGGCCGAGATCTTCTGCAGCCGCCGGTAGGCGGCCGCCGGGTCGTCACCGTGGAGCAAGGAGATCAGCAGCGACCATTCGATTTGGCTCAGCGAGAACTCGACGCCGCGCAGCACTTCCTCAATGAACAGCAGCCCCTCTTGCTCGACGTCGGTGTCAGGGCTGCGGCTTTCGACCGCGACGAGCCCGATCACTTCCTTGCGGTGCCGGGCCATACTCTGCGCCGCGCCGTCGGGGATATAGCCGAGGGCCTCGATCACCTTGAGCACGCGCGCCCGGGTAGCCGGGCGAACCCGGTCCTGGCCGTGAACCACGCGCGAGACCGTGGCCGTGGAGACTCCAGCCTCGCGCGCCACATCGTAGAGGGTGGAGGCCGGAGAACTGCCGAACCCGGTCGGCCGGTCGCTTGACGTGTGGCCTCCTGAGCAGCAAGCAGCATGGATGGTCGGTCGCATCGCCGCTGGTCGGATATCTAAGCGGTTACATACATGATGTCATCAGAATTCTGCGCGCGGGCCTGCGGGTTAGGACGTGAGCTTGTCCAGGCGCTGCAGGAGGTCGTGGGCAGCCAGCTCCACGTCCTTGTGCCGCCACTCGGCGGCCCGGTACATGCACGCGATGATGCCCATGCGGTGGATGCGCCGGAAGTCCCCGTAGACGAACGCGTACCTGGCCTTGGTCTCATCGGTGGCACCGTCGGTCAGCCCAAGATGCCACCGGGCGTACTCTTCCCAGGAATGCTTTTTGAGGAACGCGTTCTGCTCGCTCGCCGTCGGCTGGACCTGGCCCCAGTCGCTGTCGAGAACGTACTGGCGGCTGTCGATGAGCCGTTCGGCCTGCTGAACGGCGTCCTGGTTCACGGAGTACGAAGGCATGACAGCATTCTGCCTCGCCTGGGGCCGACGGGGCGCCGGGGCATGAGATGGCGGATGATTGTCAGCATGGGATGGGGCAAGCGGGGCGGAGCGTCAGTCGATGTCGGGTGGTAGCGAGTTGCGGGTCATCGTGGTCGGCGCCGGGCTGGCGGGGCTGGCGTGCGCGTCAGATCTCATCGAGGCGGGTGCGGCCGTGCGCGTGCTCGAGGCCGGTGACGGGGTCGGCGGCCGGATGCGCACCGACCGGCAGGCAGGTTTCCTGCTCGACCGCGGTTTCCAGGTGTTTAACACCTCTTACCCCCAGGTGCGGCGCAGGATCGGCTTGCGCGCGCTGCAACTGCGCCCTCTCACCCCCGGAGTGCTGCTGCACACCAGCCAGGGGCGCGTGCGGTTCACCGATCCGACCCGCCAGCCCCGGCAGGCGGCCGATGTCCTGGCGGGCCGGCTGGCCGGGCCCCGCGACCTAGCCGCCCTGACCCTGCTCAGCTCACGCGACATGCTCGGTCCGGCCAGCCGGATCAGGCACCGGCGGGACCAGACCACGCTGGCGGCGCTGCGGCGGGCCAGGATCTCAGGCGACCTCATCGAGCGATTGTTCCGGCCGTTCCTGGCCGGGGTGTTCCTGGAGGATGAGCTGGAGACCTCGAGTCGTTTCTTCCACCTGGTGTGGCGGAGCATGCTGCGCGGCAGCCTGTGCCTGCCGCGGCACGGCATCCAGGCGGTGCCCGAACAGCTGGCGGCGGCGCTGCCGTCAGGAACGGTCCGGCTGCAGACAGCGGTCAGCGAACTCACCGGCGAAGGGGTGCTGCTCGCCGACGGCAGCGAGCGCCCGGCCGACGCGGTCGTGGTCGCGACCGGCGCGGCCGCCGCCGCCAGCTTGCTGCCTGGCCTGAACGTGCCCGCCACCCGGACGGTCACCACGCTCTACCACGCGGTCCCGGCCTCCCCGCTGACCGAGCCGACCCTGCTGGTGGACACCGAGCGCGAGGTTCTGCATACCAGCGTGCTCAGCGAGGTCACCTCCGGCTACGCCAGCAACGGCCGCGCGCTCGTCTCCACCTCGGTGCTGGGAACGGGCCACGCCGGCCTGGAGGCCGCTGTCCGCGCCAGGCTGGCCGTCCTGTACCAGACCGACACCGCGGACTGGGAGCATCTGGCCACCTACACCGTCGAGGGCGCGCTGCCCGCGATGCTGCCGCCGTGGCCGCTCACCCGGGGCAGCCGCGTCGGGCCGGGCCGGTACGTCTGCGGTGACCACCGGGCCACCGGATCGGTGCAGGGCGCGCTGGCTTCCGGCGCCCGCGCGGCTCGCGAGGTGCTGGCCGCAACCTCATCGTCGCGGCTTTCCCCGGCCGCTTAGGCCGCTGTCAGCCGGGTCATGGTGCGGCCGGCTCGCCTGTCACTGATGATGCCGTACCGAGCATCCGGTCGGTGACCTCGCGGAGTTTCGCGCGGAACCGCGGGTCGTAGGCCTCCGGCCGGGCCCGTGAGGTCCTGAGCCCGTCGAAGAACTGCCCGGTTACCCCGTCCAGGGCCGGATCGGTGATGAGCCGCATCGTCGCCTCACCGCCCTGTTCGAGGGTGGAGACCGGAGTGATGCCGGCGTGGGTGACCATCGCGGTGTTCATGAAGGTCGCCGGGTGGGAGCAGTTCACCGTGACCGCGGCCGCCGCTAGCTCACCGGCCAGGTCGAAGGTGAATGCGGCCAGCGCGAGCTTGGACCTGCGGTAGGCCTCCACGCCCTGATAGCCGTGCTCGAATTCGGCGTCGGCGGGATCGAACGCGACCTGGCCGAGCGAGGCCACGTTCAGGATCCTGGACGGCGCCGACGCGGTCAGCAGCGGCACGAGCAGCCGGGTGAGCAGCACCGGGGCCAGGTAGTTGACGGCGAACCGCAGTTCGTGGCCGTCCGCGCTGACCTGCCGCCCCTCGCCCGGCGCGCCGAAGCCGACCGCCGCGTTGTTCACCAGCACGTCAAGCCGTGGCGCATCCGCCCGGACCAGGGCCGCGAGTTCCCGCACTTCGCCGAGTGAGGCCAGGTCAGCGACGTACCCCCGGGCACCGCCGCCAAGCTCCGCGGCGAGGTCTGCCACCCGCGCCGGATCACGTCCGTGGGCCAGAACCTGCCATCCTGAACTCGCGAGCTCCCTGGCCAGGTAACCGCCGAGCCCGGAGGTGGCCCCGGTGATCAGCACGACGGGCGCGACATCAGCCATCTATCTATCCTCCTGGGTGGTCATGCGGTGATCCCGCGGGCCTACCCATGAGCCGGCCGCTGAACCGCGCCGGGAGCGGTCCGGTCTCAGCCGGACGTGAGAATGGGGACCATGGAACTGACCGTCAGCCTGCCGGTGATCGGCGTGGTGCGCAGTAGCCACCACGAAAGGGAGACCACGCCGATCCAGTCCAGCGTGAACCGTGCCGAGCACGGCACCATCGAGATCGCCGAGCCGTACCGGGACGGCCTGGACGGGCTCGCCGGCTTCGACTACGCCTGGCTGCTCAGCTGGCTGCACCACCCGCGCGACCCAGCCGGGGACGCTCCCCTGCGGCAGGTCCCGTTCCTGCTCCGCCGCCAGCAGCGCGCGATGGGTATTTTCGCCACTCGCGGGCCGCGGCGGGTCAACCCGATCGGCCTGAGCCTCATCCAGCTTCTCGAGGTGACCAGCCAGGCCGTCGTGTTCGCCGGCGTCGATCTCCTGGACGGGACGCCCGTCATCGACCTCAAGCCGTACGTCACCCGCTTCGACCAGCCGCCCGGAGATCCGCGATGCGGTTGGTTCGACGAGCTCACCATCAGCGACGGCACCACGCCCGAGCAGCTCTCCGGGCCATCGTCACCAGCGTGAGGCGACTCGCCGCCAAGACCCGGTTTAGCTGCGATCGGGATGGATGTCGCGCCGATCTGGCCGATCTGGCGATGAGGTACCGGCCGTGCTGCTGCCCTGGCATGTCAGCCTGGAATACGGCAACGTGCTCGCAGATGGGCTGCCCGCCGAGGCTCAGCCCCACGTTCGGCTGACCGCGGCGTGGCCGTCAGCATCACGGCGCCCGCCGGGCTGAGCGGCCCTGCGGGAAGTTTAACCATGGTCCCGGCCCGCCCGGGTCACACTGTCGCTTCCCCGCCGGCAGCTGCGTATAATGCATTTACAGCATTTACAGCATTTACTGCATTCAGCGGAGGAGTGTCGTCGCGATGGGAACTCCCAAAGTTCTTGAACCAGGCCAGGTCAACACCGAAGATGCAGCACGTGCCATGCGCCGTATCCGTGACTATCTGGTGAGGCATCCGGGCGATGCCGACGTGGATGTGACGTCCGAACTGGCCGGCGATGGACCGCTCATCTTGCCCCGGGCTGTCGTGGTCATGCTCGCGTCGATGCTGGCGCAGCTAGCCGAGGGGCGCGGCGTCACGTTGATGCCCAGCCACGCCGAGCTGACCACCGTGGAGGCTGCGAGCATGCTCAATGTGTCCCGGCCGTACCTGATCAAGCTCATCGACACCGGAGAGCTGCCGGCACGGCTTGTCGGGCGGCACCGCCGCATCCGCTTCGGTGACCTCATCGACTACAAGCGCCGGACAGATGCCTCCGCGCACCAGGCAGCCGACGACCTGATCGCGCTCAGTGAGGAGATGGGGCTATACGAATGAGCATCCCCGTTCTCTATGACGCCTGCGTCCTGTACGGCAACGAGGTCCGCGACCCTGCTGATGCGCATCGCGATCTCCGGAATGGTCAGAGCGCACTGGACCGATGAGATCCTAGACGAGGCATTCGCCAATCTCATCGGGAACCGGCCGGACCTGTCGCCGGAGCGCCTAGCAGTGACCAGGGAACGGATGAACGCCGCAGTACCGGGGGCACTCGTCGGTGGCTACGAGACCCTTGTGGAGGCACTGAAACTCCCTGACCCCGACGATCGCCACGTGCTGGCGGCGGCAATTACCGCCGGGGCGGTGGTCATAGTGACCAGCAACCTGAACGACTTCCCTGCCGAGACCCTCCAGCCGTTCGGAATCGAGGCGAAGACCCCAGATGACTTCGTGCTCGACCAGATCAGCCTCGATGAGGGCAGCGTTCGTGACTGCGTGCACCAGATCGCTCGCGGTCGTACGCGACCACCGAAGACATATGAAGCGGTCCTCAACGCTCTCGAGCGGGCCGGCCTAGTCGGTTCCGCAACGGCATTGCGGGACTGATCCGATGCGTCCCCTCGCGTGCCAGGCCGTCACAGCGCGGACAAGTGGCAGCACGGTATCCGCGTCCGCGGCGCTCGACGACCGCGCCGAACCAGACGATCTGCGCGAGAGCATGCCAGCTACCCGCAGAACAGTTAGCCATCCGTAATCGGCGATACGAACACGTCGCACGCGTCTCGACGGTCACGTTCCGTGATGCTAGCCTGCCGGGCGTAAAGGAAGCTGTGCGATGCGCTCGCCGAGTGCCAGTCGGTGGCCGCCGGGCATCTCGACCACGAAGTCCCGCAGGCCCCATGGATGGTCGGTGAGTCCGGTGACGCTCCGCGCGCCGCGGGCCGCGCACAGCTCATGCAGGTCATCGACGCCGGTAACGTCGATGTAGGCAGCGGCGCTGGTGTTGACGCCGGGAGTCGCAGACCGCACCAGCGCCAGTCCCACCGCGTCGCGCCGCAGTAGCACCAGGCCCATCTCGGGCTCATCTACCTCGACCTCGAACCCGAGGACCTCACGCAGGAATGCGGCGGCGGGCGCAAGATCGCCAACCTCCAGATTGGGCCGGCAGCTCAAGAATTCGGTCACCGTCATACGCTATAGCCGCCCGGATCGCCCCACCAGCGCGCATCGCCGGCAGTCAGGCCTCCTCCGCCGTGGTCGCGGGATTTCACTCGCGGCGAACGCCGACTGCTCGCGTGGACGTCCGTCGGCCGTCCACGTCCGTCACCGTAGCGGCGGAACACCAGCTAAGCGCCCGGGGAAGGGGATCTTTGTATCTAGGTGACCCGGCCGGCGTTTGCTCCGCGGGGCAGCGGGACCTTAAGCGGCGCGGCGCCAGGCTTCGGCCAGGGCCACGTAGCTGTCCCGGCGGCGGGCCCGGTCCAGGCTCGGGGTGACCACGATGATCTCGTCGGCCTCGGCGAGCTGCTTCATCTCCAAGAGCCGCTCGGCGACGGCCTTGGGTTCCCCGGTCACCATCCGGGAATCGTCCTGCTGGCTGGCGCGGAACTCCCGCGAGCGGGCGAAGTCGCGTATCGCCTCGGGCCGCAGCGGCTCGCGTATCCCGCGGCGGATGTTCGCGATGGTCAGCGTCCACGCGGCCTCGAAGTCGGTGATCGCCTCGTCGTCGTGGCTGGCAAAGGCCAGCACCGACATCGCCGAGTAGGGTGATCCGCCCTCCGTGCGCGGCTCGAACTCGCGGCGGTACTGCCGCAGCGCCTCGAACGCCAGGTCCGGAGACATGTGATGAGCGAAGACGGCGCTCATCCCGTTGACCGCGGCGAAACGGGGTCCGTAGGGACTCGAGCCGAGCACGAACAGCTCGGGCTGCTCTCCGACGAGCGGCGCGGCCACCAGCTGCGCGTAGGGATGCCCGGCCGGGAACCCGTCGCCGAGAAACGCCAGCAGTTCCCCGACCTGCGCCGGGAACTCCGCGGCCGGGTCCGTGACGGCACCGCGCCGCAGGGCGTGCGCGGTCAGCGGGTCGGTGCCAGGCGCCCGGCCCAGCGCCAGGTCGATGCGGCCCGGATACATCGCCAGCAAGGTGCGGAACATCTCCGCGACCTTCAGCGGCGCATGGTTCGGCAGCATGATTCCCGCCGCGCCGACCCGGATCCGCGAGGTCAGCGCGCCGACGTGCGCGGTCAGCAGCTCCGGGGCGCTGCACGCCAGGCTGGTCATGTTGTGGTGCTCGGACACCCAGTACCGCCGGTAGCCGGCCGCCTCGACGGCCTGGGCGATGCCCACGGCGCCGGCGATGGATGCGGCGGCAGTTTCACCATGCTCGATCCCGACGAAATCAAGCACGCCCAGCGCAAGCGAATCATCGACGATGTCCATTACCAGCACAATGCCGCGCTACCCGGCCGCATTCCCGTGGCCCGCGGCTAGGGAGCTCCGTCCGGGCTCCCGTGGAACCTGGGTGCGCGCCGCTCGATGACGGCGGCGAGGCCCTCCCGCGCATCCTCGGTGCCGGACAGCTCGGCCACGGTGCGCGCCTCCTCGGGCAGCTGGGCCTCGACCCGGGCGCCCAGCCCCGACCACACCAGCCGTTTGGCCGCGCCCAGCGCCCTGGTCGCGCCGCAGGCCAGGGACCGGGCCAGCTCCAGTGACTGCCCGGCCAGGACGTCATCGGGCACGACGCGGGTGACCAGGCCGATCTGGAGCGCCTCGGCCGCCGTGAGCACCGGGTTGGTCAAGATGATCTCCATGGCCTTGCGCAGCCCGACCAGGTGCGGGAGCGTCACCGACACGCCCGCGTCCGGCGCCATGCCGACCCTGGTCGCTCCGGCCAGGAACTTCGCCGACTCGCCCGCGATGACAATGTCGCTGGCGCAGACCAGCCCGAACCCGCCGCCGCCCGCGGCGTAACCGTGCACGGAGGCGATCACCGGGACCTGCAGTGACAGCAGTCCCTGGACGCAGGTCTGCAGCCAGGCCGTGGCCTCGCGCAGGTAGTCGGGCAGCGCGGCGCCCTTGCTGGCGAACGTCTTGACGTCCCCGCCCGCGCAGAAGTTCGGGCCCTCGCCGGTCAGCAGCAGGACCCGCAGCCGGGGCTCGCCGTGCGCGGCCATCACAGCGTCGTAAAGCGCGCGCAGGAACGGCACGTTCATGCCGTTGGAGGCTTCGGGCCGGTTCAGCCGCAGGCGGCCGACTCCGTCCTCATCCAGGTCAAGCAGCGCCAGGCCGTCGCTGATGAGTTTCTCGGTCACGATGACTCCCCTAGTGGCCGGATGCCTTCCAGTCCCCGGGCCAGGGCCACCGGCGCTGAGGTCACCGGCACCCTCCTGGTTTTTAAGACACATTAGAGTATTGCCCGAGGGAGCTGATCGGATGGACCTGGGGCACCGGGACGCACGCGTGATCGTCACCGGCGGCGGCGCGAACATCGGCCGGGGCATCGCTCTCGGCTTCGCGGCCGAGGGCGCACGCGTGCTTGTCGCCGACATCGACGGCCCGCAGGCCGAGGCGACCGCGGCGGCGGCGCTGCGGGCGGGGGCCAGCGACGCGCGGTTCGCTGCCGCTGACCTCACCGAGCCCGACGCGGCGGCCGCCGTCGCCGGGCAGGCGGTCAGCGCCTGGGGCGGGGTCGACGTGCTGGTCAACAACGTCGGCTGGAGCGAGCCGGGTTTTTTTACCGACCAGACGGAACGGGGCTTGTGGCAGCGCACGATCGAGGTGAACCTGTACACGGCGTTCGCCTGTACCCAGGCAGTGCTCGGGCCGATGCGCGAGGCCGGCGGCGGCGCGGTGGTGTTCATCTCGAGCGACTCCGCCTTCGGGGCGATCCGGCAGGGCATCTACGGCAGCACCAAGGCCGGGCTGATCTCCCTGGCCCGCACCGTGGCCAGGGAGAACGGGCGGTACGGCATCCGGTCCAACGTCGTGGCACCGGGCCTGGTCATCCCGCAGGACGAGGCGCAGGCCGGGCCGCACAGCGTCTGGGCGGACGGCCCGGACGCGATCTTCACTCCCGAGCAGGCCGGCTACGTGCTCCGGCAGCAGCCGCTGCGCCGGATGACCACGGCCGCCGACATCGCCAGCGCCGTGCTGTGGATCTCCTCGCCGCTGGCGGCGCGGCAGGTCACCGGCCAGGTGGTCGCGGTCGGCGGCGGCTCGGCGATGCCCTGAACTCCGGAGCTGCGCTTAGCCCTGGAGCTGCGCCTGGTCCTGAAGCTGCGCCGCGGCGCGCTGGGCCAGGCGGAATTTCTGCACCTTGCCGGTCGGGGTGGTCGGCAGCTCGTCGGGTGACAGGAACAGGACGTGCTTGGGCACCTTGAACCGCGCCAGCTTCTCCTTGCACAAGGAGAGCAGCTCGTCGGCGTCCACGACCGCGCCCGGCTCGGGCACGATCCAGGCGCAGCCGACGTCGCCCCAGCGGGCGTCGGCCACCCCGACCACGAAGGCCTGGCTGACCCCGGGATGGCGGGTCAGCAGGTCCTCGATCTCCTTCGGCATCACCAGCTCGCCGCCGCTCTTGTACAGCTCCTTGCTGCGTCCGGTCACCCGGAGGTACCCGTCGGGCTGCACGATGCCGAGGTCGCCGGAGTACACCCAGCCCTCGCGCAGGGCCTGCGCCGTCTCCTGGGGGGCCCGGACCGCCGGTGTCCAGGAGCACGACGCGGCGCAGGTCGGGCAGCTCTTCGGCCGGCCCGGACCCGCTCGCCGCCCAGCCAGGCGCTATCGCGTCCAGCATCTGCAGGTAATCGAGGCCGCTGAAGCTGGTCATGGCGACCAGGACATTGCACGCGGACTGACGCAGCACGTAGCCGAGCTCGCCCTGGCGGTACAGGTAGTTGAACGGGATCGCGACCGCGCCGGCCCGGGCGATCGCGAACTTCACCGGCACGAACTCCAGGTAGTTGGCCATCAGCATGCCGACCCGGTCGCCGGGCCGGACTCCCAGGGCGGCCAGTCCGTCGGCTAGCTCGCTGGCCCAGGCATCGGCCTCGGCGTAGCTGAGGGTCCGGTCGTCGGTGATGACGAACGGACGGTCGCCGTACTCGGCCGCGGACCGGTGCAGGAACTCGCTCAGCGTGGCCGGCGCCCAGACCGGGAAGCGGGCCCGCAGCGCTGCCCGCCTGGTGTCAATATCGTCGCTCATGCTCGAGTCTCCTGTTCATGCTGGAGCCTGAAGTTTCGCGTATTCCTCGCGGAGGCGGCTCTTGAGGATCTTGCCCGCGGCCGAGGTGGGCAGGGCGTCCCGGAAGTCGATGCTCCGCGGGCACTTGTAGGACGCCAGCCGGACCCGGCAGTGCTCGATCAGGGTCTCGGCCGGCTCCGCCGCGCCGGGCCTGAGCACCACGACCGCGTGCACCTGCTCTCCCCAGGTGGCATGCGGCACGCCGATGACCGCACACATGGCCACGGCGGGATGACTGGCCAGCGCCGCCTCCACCTCGGTGGAGTAGACGTTCTCGGCCCCGGTGATGATCATGTCCTTGATCCGGTCGACGAGGTAGACGAACCCGTCGGAGTCCAGGTAGGCACCGTCACCGCTGTACAGCCAGCCGTCCCGGATGGTGGCGGCGGTCAGCTCGGGCTGACCGTAGTAGCCGAGCATGACGCTCGGGCTTCGCACGGTCAGCTCGCCGACCGTCCCGGCCGGCACCTCCTGGCCCGCGGGGTCGCGGATCGCGACCTCGGCCAGCGGCAGCGCCCGCCCGATGGAGCTGATCTTGCCCAGGCGCTGGCCCTCCGGGGTGTAGTACTCCGGCGGCAGCATGATAGTCAGCGCCGTCTCGGTCATCCCGTAGCCCTGCACGAAGCCCATCCCGGGCAGCGCCCGCATGGCGGCCCGCAGCAGCGGCTCGGTCATCGGCGCGGCCCCGTAGAAGATCCGCCGCAGCGAGCTCAGGTCGTGGGCGGGCAAGCCCGGATCGGCCAGGACCAGCTGGAGCATGGTGGGGACGAGCATCACGTCGGTCACGCGGTGCTCGGCGATCGCGGCCAGCACGGCCGGCGGGCTGAAGGCCGGGATGATCACGTGCGGGCCGCGGCCGCCGAGGAAGTGACCGGCCATGACCTGCACGCCGGCGATATGGAACAGCGGCGGGGCGTGCAGGTAGACCTCGCCGGTGCCGCATCCCGCGGCCAGCATGCTCACGGTGGCGGCGGCCAGGTTCGCGTGGCTGAGCATCACGCCCTTGGGGAATCCGGTGGTGCCGCCGGTGTACAAGACGAACGCCAGGTCGTCCCCGGCGCGGCCCGCGTCCGGCACCTCCGGTCCTGACTCGATAAGTTCCTCAAAGGCCAGCATCCCGGCGGGCGGCGGGCCGTCGCCCAGGTGGACGACCGTGCGCAGGCCGGGGACGTCCTGGCGCAGCGCCCCGGCGACGGGCAGGCAGGCGTCGTCGATCAGCAGCGCGCTGGCGCGGCAGTCATTGAGAGCGTGGGTCATCTCGCCCGGCGTCCAGCGGACGTTCAGCGGGGCGGCGACCGCCCCGGCCCAGAAGCAGCCGAAGAAGGACTCGACGAAGCGGTCGGAATTCAGCGCGACGATGGCGACCCGGTCCCCCGGCCGCACGCCCGCCGCGAGCAGGCCGCCGGCCAGCCGCGCGACCCGGTCGCGGAACTCGGCGTTGCTGGTCCGGCGCTCACCGTAGATCAGGCAGGGCTGGTCGGGCCGCGACCGCGCCGCGCTGTGCACGACCTGGGTGAGGTAGGGATACGTCGGCATTTTCCCGGTAGATCCTTCCCCTCAGAGGCGCTCGATGATGGTCGCGTTGGCCATCCCGCCGGCCTCGCACATGGTCTGCAGCCCGTACCGTCCGCCGGTCTGCTCGAGGTGATGGAGCAGCGTGACCAGCAGCCGGGTGCCGGACGAGCCGAGCGCGTGGCCCAGCGCGATCGCGCCGCCGCGCGGGTTGAGCCGGGCCAGGTCCGCGCCGAACTCGGCCGCCCAGGCCAGCGGCACCGGCGCGAAGGCCTCGTTGACCTCATAGGCGTCGATGTCCTCCAGTGACAGGCCGCTGCGGGCCAGCACCTTGCGGGTGGCCGGGATCGGCCCGGTCAGCATCATCAGCGGATCGTCGCCCACCACGGAGAACGCGTGGAACCTGGCCCGCGGCGCCAGCCCGAGCCTGCGCGCCGCCGCTTCGCTCATGATCAGGACGGCCGAGGCGCCGTCGGTCAGCGGTGAGGAATTCCCCGGGGTGATCTCCCAGCCGATCTCGGGGAACCGGGCCGCCATCTCCTCGGTACGGAAGGAGGGCCGCAGCGCCGCGAGCGCGGCCGCGGTGGTCCCGGCGCGGACCGTCTCGTCGGCGCTGATGTCCCCGCCGGCGGCCGGCACCGGGACGATCTCGCGGTCGAAGCCGCCCGCGGCCGCGGTCGCCGCGGCCCGGCGGTGCGACTCGGCGGAGTACGCGTCGAGTTCCTCGCGGTCCAGCTTCCACCGCGCCGCGATGAGCTCGGCCGAGATGCCCTGGTGGACCAGGCCCTCAGGGTACCGGGCGGCGTTGCGCTGGCCGAGGCTCGCCGGGCGGGAGCTGCCCAGGGGCACCGCGCTCATCGACTCGACCCCGGCCGCGATGACGACGTCGTAACCGCCCGCCATCACGCCCTGGGCCGCGAAGGCCGCCGCCTGCTGGCTGGACCCGCACTGCCGGTTGATGGTGGTGGCGGGGACGGCTTCGGGCAGGCCGGCCGCGAGTGAGGCGTTACGCGCGATGTTGCCCGACTGCTCCCCGACCTGCTGGGCGCAGCCGGCGATGACGTCCTCGACCAGGGCCGGGTCAAGCCCGGTACGGGTAATGAGGGCCTCGATCGCGGTGGCCAGCAGGTCGACGGGATGCACGCCGGACAGCGCGCCGCCCGCCTTGCCCCTGCCCGAGGGGGTGCGGACCGCGTCGACGATCACCGCGGTGATCAGCTCGGTCATGGTTGCTCCTTACCGGAAGGCGGGCCGCGCGTACTTGGCCTTGAGTTCGGTCTTCAGCAGCTTGCCCGTCTCGGTCCGCGGCAGGTCATCAACGAAGCGGACGACCCGGGGGGCCTTGAAGTCCGCGATCTTGGACTTCACGAACGTGACGATCTCCTGCGCGAGCTCAGGGCCGCGGACCGCGCCCGCGGCGGGCTGGATGAAGGCGGCGACCGACTCCCCCATCTCCGGGTCGGGCACGCCGATGACCGCGACGTCGTCCACGGCCGGGTGCAGGGCCAGCACGTTCTCGATCTCCTGCGGGTAGATGTTGACGCCGCCGGAGATGATCGTGAACGCCTTGCGGTCGGTCAGGAACAAGAAGCCGTCCTCGTCGAGGTAACCGATGTCGCCCAGCGTGGTCCAGGCCGGGTGCCGCGGGTGCTGGGCGGCCCGGGTCTTTTCCGGGTCGTTGTGATAGGCGAACGGGACGGCATCGCGCTCGAAGTAGACGCCGCCGATCTCGCCCGCGGGCAGCTCGGTCCCCGCATCGTCGTCGGCGCAGATCCGCAGGGTCCCCAGGACGGCCCGGCCGACGCTTCCGGGCCGGCTCAGCCAGGTGCCGCTGTCGATGACGGTCATGCCGTTGGACTCGGTACCCGCGTAGTACTCCACCAGGACGGGCCCCCACCAGCTGATCATCTGCTGCTTGACCTGCACCGGGCACGGCGCCGCGGCGTGGATGGCGACCCGCAGGCTGGAGATGTCGTAGCGGTCCCGCACCTGCGGCGGCAGCCGCAGCATCCGGACGAACATCGTCGGCACGAACTGCGCATGGGTGACGTGCCGGTCACTTATGGCCTGCAGCGCCCGCTCGGCGTCGAATTTCCGCATCATGACGACCGTGCCGCCGAGGGCCTGGACCGCCGCTGACCAGCGCAGCGGGGCCGCGTGATAGATCGGCCCGGGCGACAGGTAGACNNGGCAGCGGCGGCCGGACGCCCTTGGGCCGGCCCGTCGTGCCCGAGGAGTACAGCATGGTGGCGCCGCGCGGCTGGTCATCGAACGGGATGGCCGGCGCCGCGGCGATGGCCTCCTCGTAGCTGCCGTGACCGATGACCGGGCCGCCGAACGCGAGCCGCAGCTTCACCTCCGCGGTCTGGCCGGTGATCGCCTCGGCGGTCGCGGCCTGCTCGGCGGACACGATGAGCGCGGTCGCGCCGCAGTCATTGACGATGTAGGCGACCTCGTC
>PMOU01000227.1 GCA_003161205.1 Actinomycetota bacterium
CTGCCCGAGGCGTACCTGACCGAGCTCGAGGAACTGATCGAGGCGGCGGGCGGCCGGACGCTGGGACTGTTCTCCTCCATGCGCGCGGCGAAGGAGGCGGCCGGGGCGCTGCGCGGGCGGATCGCCCAGCCGCTGCTCTGCCAGGGCGACGACGTCACGGCCCAGCTGGTCAGGCAGTTCGCCGAGGACGAGCCGACGTGCCTGTTCGGCACGCTGTCGCTGTGGCAGGGCGTGGACGTGCCCGGCAACTCACTCCAGCTCGTCGTCATCGACCGGATCCCGTTCCCGCGGCCGGACGACCCGCTGGCCTCGGCCCGCCAGCGCGCGGTGGCGGCGCGCGGCGGCAACGGGTTCATGACGGTCGCCGCCTCCCAGGCCGCGCTGCTGCTGGCCCAGGGGGCCGGGCGGCTGCTCCGGACCATGACCGACCGCGGGGTGGTCGCCGTGCTCGACCCCCGGTTGATGACGGCCCGTTACGGCGACTTCCTGCGCGCGTCGCTGCCCCCCTTCTGGACGACCGCCGACCCCGCCCTCGTCCGTGCCGCCCTCCGCCGCCTCAGTGCCGCCTCAACCAGTGCCGNNTCAACCAGTGCCGCCTCAACCAGCGCTGCTTCGTCCGCTTCTGTCCCGGCCTGAACCTCCGTCACAGGTACCCCAGAACATTTCCGGCGTTACCGACAAGTTACGTTTGTCCCGTTACGGGATGAAAGCGGTGTGCCTGGGTAACACTTTGGGAACTAACGGGCATCGCGCATCCGTTGTGCAGGCGACTGGTTGCCCGGCGTTCGGGAGGTCAGGCATGCGCGGACGGCCGCGAGAACATAAGCGGCACGTACTCCGCTGGATTGCGGTCACGGCGGTCATTATCGTGGGCGCGGGAACGCTCACCGCCTACCTGAAGTACCGGGCGGTCTACGACAGCATCACCCGCGTCACCGTTCCCGGGCAGGCTCTGGGCCACCGTCCGCCGGTGTACAGCACGAGCTCGATGAACATCCTGGTCTACGGCGACGACAGCCGGAAGGGCCTGACCGCGCACGAGCAGTACATCCTGCGCACCGGTGATGTGCAGAGCGACAACACCGACACGATCATGCTCGTCCACATCTCGCCCGGACGTAATAACGTCACCGTGCTGAGCATCCCGCGCGACACCATGGTGCCGGTGTACGAGTGCAACAGCGGACCCGGCTACGCGGGCCAGCAGGCTGATCCCGGTTCCGACGTGATGATCAACTCGCTGCTGCAGGTGGGCGGCCCGACCTGCCTGTGGAAGACGGTCGAGCAGGTGACCGGCATCCGTATCAACCATTTCATCGGGATCGGCATGCTCGGCATGGTCAAGGTCGTCGACGACCTGGGCGGAGTCAACGTCTGCGTGCCGTACAACGTGAATGATCCGGTCTCCGGCCTGGATCTCAAATCCGGCGAGCAGCATATCAACGGCATCCAGGCGCTGGCCTTCTGGCGGACCCGTGAGGATATCGGCACCGGATCGGACCTGGAGCGGATCCAGCGTGACCAGTTCATGTCGGCCCAGGTGGTCAAGGGAGTACTGGGCAGCGACCTGCTGTCGAACCCGATCAGGCTGCTCTCGGTGATCACCGATGCCGCCGCCTCCATGACCACGGACAGCGGCATGACGGTGTCGGACCTGGTGCAGATCGCGGAGAGCTTCCACAACCTGTCGAGCAACAACGTCCAGTTCATTACCGCGCCGAACGAGCCGTGGACCCAGAATCCGGACCGGATTCAGTTCGAGCAGCCGCAGGCCGACCAGGTGTTCTCCGCCATCGCCCATGACGTGACCCTGCCGAAGGCCGCACCGACCCCCACCCCGTCGTCGGGCGGCGCGCAGGTCCTNNCAGGCGGCAGCCAGCCTGACCAGCCGGGGCTTCGACGTGACCGGCACCGGTGACGCGGGCAGCTTCGCTTACACCAACTCGGTCATCGAGTACTCCTCCGCCGCCGACCTGGCCGAGGTGAACACGCTCAAGAAAGAGCTCTCCGCCGTCACCGACCTGAAGGATGCCACCCTCAAAGCCGGTACCGTCGACCTCATCCTGGGCTCGGACTACACCGGCCTCAGCTCGTCGGCCGCCGCGGCTCAGCCCTCGCCGACACCATCAGCCAGCCCGAGCCCGTCCTCCTCCGGCATCAGCAGCCTGGCCCAGTCGGCCGGCGGCATCACCGCGGCGGCCCCCTGCGCCAGCGACAGCTCAGCCTTCGCCGGCCCGCTCAGCCCCTGATCACCGGGCCCGTAACCGGACCGGGATGGCGCTGACGTCATCGACCGCCTCCGGGAGCCTGCGCATGCTGGTGATGCGCCGGTCCGCCAGCCGGGCGGGATGCCCGGTGAGATCACGGTCCACCCACACCGAGCGCAGTCCCATCCGGGCCGCGGGCAGCATGTCGTGCACCCAGCTGTTGGCCACGTGAATCCAGTTGGTCCTGATGACTCCGGTCTTCTCCTCGAACCTCCGGAAATGGGCGAGGTCCGGCTTGTAGCTGTGCACTTCCTCCGCCGTCACCCACTCCTCGAACGGCACGGGCAAGCGCNNCAGGGCGGGACCGGCGTCCGCGAAGATAGCCATGTCCGGCCAGGCCCGGGCCAGCGCGTCCGGGCCGCCGGGCGGCAGCGCGAGCTCCTCGCGCTCGGCGGCCCGCGCCAGCCCCGCGCTGAGGATGTCCCGGTACGGCCGCCAGTCCGGGCCGGCCTCCAGCTCGAGCTCCGCCTGGTGGTAGGCGGTGAGCAGCCGGGCGGCATCGGCGACCCCCTCAAGCGCTCCGCGCATGCAGGTGTTCCAGTCCGCGACCGTGCCGTAGCAGTCGAACGTAAGCCACTTATCCGCCACCGGTAACCTCCGACCCCAGCATCCCACCTCACCTGCCCGGTTCTCGGCGTGAGCCGTGATTTTATGGGCAATGAGCAGAGACAAGGAGGCAGTCATGGTCACCTACCAGGCCGGATTCGGGAACGAGTTCGCCAGCGAGGCCGTGCCCGGCGCCGTGCCCGCGGGCCGCAACTCACCGCAGCGCGCGCCGCTCGGGTTGTTCGCGGAGCAGCTCAGCGGGACCGCGTTCACTCAGCCGCGGGCGGTCAACCGGCGGACGTGGGTGTACCGGATCATGCCCTCGGCGGCCCATCCGACGTTCTCCCGCATCGGCAACGGGACGCTGCGCGGCACTCCCTTCGACGAGATCGAGCCGGACCCGAACCGCCTCCGCTGGGACCCTCTCCCGCTACCCGCGGCCGGCACCGACTTCATCGACGGCCTGTACACGGTCGCGGGGAACGGTGACATCAGGACCCGCAGCGGAATGGCCGTGCACCTGTACGCCGCGAACCGGTCCATGACCGACAGGTACTTCGTCGACGCCGACGGGGAACTGCTGTTCGTGCCCGAGCAGGGGACGGTCCTGCTGCGCACCGAGCTCGGGCCGCTGGCGGTGGCCCCCGGCGAGATCGCGGTGGTCCCGCGGGGCATCAGGTTCGCCGTCGAGGTGACCGGCCCGGTCCGCGGCTACCTGTGCGAGAACTTCGGCGCCGCGTTCACCCTGCCCGAACGCGGCCCGATCGGGGCGAACGGGCTCGCCAACGAGCGCGACTTCCTGGCGCCGGCGGCCGCGTACCAGGACAAGACGACGGCCGTGCAGGTGGTCCAGAAGTTCGGCGGGAACCTGTGGGCCGCCGGCTACGACCATTCACCGCTGGACGTGGTCGGCTGGCACGGGAACTACGTGCCGTACAAGTACGACACGGCCCGCTTCATGGCCATCGGCACGATCAGCTTCGACCACCCGGACCCGTCCATCTTCACCGTGCTCACCTCGCCGAGCGAGTCGCCCGGCCTGGCCAACGCGGATTTCGTCATCTTCCCGCCGCGCTGGCTGGTGGCCGACGACACCTTCCGGCCGCCCTGGTTTCACCGCAACATCATGTCCGAGTTCATGGGCCTGGTGCACGGCGTCTACGACGCCAAGGCCGAGGGGTTCGCACCCGGCGGGGCCAGCCTGCACAACACCTTCACCTCCCACGGCCCGGACGCGGAGACGTTCGCCCGGGCCAGCACCGCCGACCTGCGGCCGGCCAAGATCGACGGCACGCTGGCGTTCATGTTCGAGAGCCGCTGGATGATCATCCCCACCCGGCAGGCGATGGACGCGCCGCACCGTCAGGACGACTACGACGCCGTCTGGGCCAACCTGACGCGTTCCTTCCAGGCGTTAGCCTAGAAGCGGAGGTTCCATGTATATTCCCGCCCATTTCGCCGTCGACGACGCGGCGATCCGCGAGCTGCTGGCCCGGCACGGCGCGGCCGATCTGGTCACGCTCACCTCCGACGGCCTGCTGGCCACGATGCTGCCGTTCGCGTACCTGCCCGCCGAGGGCGAGCACGGCACCCTGTACGGACATGTGGCCCGCAACAACGATCAATGGCGCAAGCCCGCGCTCGGCGAGTCACTGGCCATCGTCCGCGGTCCGGACGCCTACATTTCTCCCTCGTGGTACGCCTCCAAGGCCGAGAACGGCCGGGTGGTCCCGACCTGGAACTACCTCACCGCGCACGTCTACGGCCGGCTCATCGTGCACGACGACCCGGTCTGGGTCGAGGACGTCGTCCGGCGCCTGACCGCCAAGCACGAAGCGGCCCGGCTGACCTCCCCCGGGCAGCCGCCCGCCTGGTCGGTGGATGACGCGCCGCGCAAGTTCATCGAGGGCCAGCTGCGCGCCATCGTGGGCCTGGAACTGCAGATCACCCGGATCGAGGCCAAGGCCAAGCTGAGCCAGAACCGCCCGGTGGGCGATATCGCGGGCGTGGTGGCCGGCCTGGCCGCGCGCGGCGACGACCTGAGCGCGGCGGCCGTCGAGCAGGCCAACGACCAGCGCGTCCAGGAAATGCACGCCAAGAACGGGCACGCCCGGGCGTAGGGCGGGCGCGCACCACGGCTCGTTCGGAAAATTTACCAACTGGATACGGCGGGGATGACCTCGGCGGCGATGACCTCGAGCGGGGTGACCTGCCAGACGTTGACCACCTGCCCCAGCGCCGCGTCGAAGCCCAGTTCGGCCAGGCGGCCGAGTGAGTCGACGACCTCGGCGGCCTTCTCGCCCTTCTCGCCGACGTCGAAGACGAAATAGCACGTCTTGGTGATCTCGTCGTAATCGCGGCCTTCGGCGTCGCAGTGCGCGCGCAGCACGTCGAGCTTGCGGGCCAGGTCCGGCCCCGGGAACAGGTTGCAGGCGTCGGCGTACTTGGCCACGAAGCGCAGCGTCTTCTTCTCCCCGCCGCCGCCGATCATGATCGGGGGATGCGGCCTGGTCAGGGACTGCGGCGAGTTCAGCGGCCGGTCGAGCTGATAGTGCTGGCCGCGGTACGGGCTTTCGTCGCCGCGCCACATCTGCAGGCAGATCTGCAGGGTTTCCTCGAGCCGCTCGAACCGCTCGGCGACCGGCGGGAACGCGATCCCGAGGCCGCGCGATTCCTCCTCGTTCCACGCGGCACCGATGCCGAGCCAGGCCCGCCCGCCGGACAGCACGTCCAGCGTGGTCACGATCTTCGCCAGGATGCCCGGGTGCCGGTAGATGGCCCCCGTGACCAGGGTGACGAGCTTGGCCCTCGACGTGGTGGCCGCGAGATAGCCCAGGGTCGTGTAGGCCTCGAGCATGTCGTGCTCCGTCGGCCCGACCGCGCGGATCTGGAAGAAGTGGTCCATGACCGCGATGAACTCAAAGCCTGCCTCGTCCGCGGTGCGGGCGACGGTAGCCAGGTCCGCGCCGAGACGGGACGGCCCGTCCGGCGTGGTGAAGTCGGGGATCTGCAAGCCAAGCTTCACGGTGTTACCTCCGTGCCCACCCTCTCACGGCGCCCGGTAGCGCTCGTACAGGGCCTTCAGNNTACACGCGCCGGTCGGTGGCGTCGGCCTGGCGCTGGATCAGGCCGCGCTGCTGCAGATCGTCCAGCACGCCGATGATGCGGCTCTTGTCCGCGTTGATGGCCTGCGCCAGCGCGGCCTGCGTCCGCACCGGATGCTCGACCAGCCCGGTCAGCACGATATAGGCCCACATCGAGATGCCGTGCGCCCGCAGCACCGGCTCCTCGCGCGCGATCAAAGCCCTGGCCAGCGGGGCGAACATCGCGGCCAGGTCACGTCGGTCGTCGGGGAAGGAACTCATCGTGGCGGCAGGATAACAGGCTCGCGCATATTATAAGCTTCTACATACAATGGGCGCAGAACGCACTGATGTCATCATCATCGGAGCCGGCCTAGCCGGGTCGGCGGCCGCCTGGGCCCTGGCGCGCCGGAGACGTTCGGTGACCGTCCTCGAGGCGTTCCAGCCCGGGCACCTGCAGGGCAGCTCGCACGGCAGCGCCAGGATCTTCCGGCGCGCCTACGCCGACCGGCTCTACGTGCGGCTGACCGGTGAGGCTCAGCAGCGGTGGCGGCAGCTCTCGGACGAGGCGGGCGAGGAACTGGTCCTGACCACCGGCGCCGTCGATTACGGCCCGGCCCGGCCCGGGAAGATGTACGACATCATGACCGAGCTCGGGGTGCCCGCGGAGCTGCTCCCGGCCGCGGCCGCCGCTGAACGCTGGCCCGGCATGTCGTTCGGGGTGGATCCGGTCATGTTCCACCCGGATGCCGGGGTGATTGACGCCGAGCGCGCGATGGCGGCGATGCGGGCGAGCGCCGTCGCCCGCGACGCGCAGATTCACTACGGCACCCGGGTCCTGCGCGTCGAGCCGGACCAGGCGGGCGCCATCGTGCACACGGCGGACCGGTCCTGGCGCGCTCCGGTGGTGATCGTCGCCGCCGGGGCCTGGCTAGAACCACTGCTCGGCGGCCAGGTCAAGCTGCCGTCCCTGGTCGTGACCCAGCAGCAGGCGTTCCACTTCGCCCCGGTCCAGGCCGGCCCGTGGCCGGCCTTCATCTATCACGACGAGGTTCCCGTCTACGGCCTGCCGGCCGGACGGGACCTACCGGGCGCCGTCAAGGTCGGCGAGCACGGAAACGGCACCGTCACCACCGGCGACGGCCGGGACGGGGTCGTCGGCCCGGCCGCCAGGGACCGGATCCGCGCGTTCGCGGCCCAGTGGCTCGGCGGCCTGGATCCCGAGCCGGTGGGGGCGGTGAGCTGCCTGTACACCTCGACCGACAGCGAGGACTTCATCTTGGACCGGCAGGGACCGTTCGTGATCTGCTCACCGTGCTCCGGCCACGGCGCCAAGTTCGCGCCGCTCGTGGGCGAGATCGCCGCCGACCTGGCCTGCGGCGGAGCCGCTCCCGACCCCCGCTTCACCCTGGCGCACCACCTCGGCTAACCGCTGGGTCCTCTGATGCGTCTAAAGATGTATCAGCGCGTCTATTTCACCTCTATCTTCTTGACGGTGGGACGCCTCGAGGGCTGGAGTCCTAATGGAGCTTTATCGCCCGGCACCCCGGTGGAGATCCGGCCTGCCCGGCCGCAGCCGGTGGCGCCTGGGTGCCGTCGCCGGGATCTTCCTCGCCGCCGTCCTGGTGGGCTGGCCCCTAGCGGGGCCGTCTTACGCCCTGACCGCTCTGTCGGGCCAGCAGGCCAAGGCGACAGACCCGGGGCCGCCCACCGGGCTGGCCGCGACGGCGGGCGATCTGCTGGTGAAGCTGTCCTGGACCCCGCCGGCCTCCGATGGCGGTACCCCGATCATCGGCTACGACGTCTACCTGGGCACGAGTTCCCAGGGCGAGTCGGCCGTCCCGGTCAACGTCTCCTTGATCGCGGCCACCAGCTACCAGGTGGCCGGCCTGACCGACGGCACCACCTACTACTTCACGGTGGAGGCGGTCAACGACGCTAATCTCCACAGTGCCGCCTCAGCGCAGGCATCGGCTACCCCTCCGGCCACCGCACCGGCCTCGCCCACTGGGCTGGTCGCGACCGCGGGCAGCGCCCGGGTGAGCTTGTCGTGGACCGCGCCCGCCTCCGCGGGCGGTGCCCGGATCACCAGCTACGACGTCTACGAAGGAACGACGGCTGACGTCAAGCTGACCGCTCCGGTGACCAGCGCCAAGGGCACGAGCGCGACCGTGACCGGGCTGACCGACGGCACCAGGTACTACTTCAAGGTGACCGCGGTCAACCAGGTCGGCGCGGGACCCGCCTCTGGCGCCGCCTCGGCTATCCCGGCCGCCCCGATTACCGCACCCGGGTCGCCGACCGGGCTCACCGCGGTCCCGGGCCGCGGCCGGGTCACCCTGTCCTGGACCCCGCCCGCTTCCGACGGGGGCGCGGCGATCAGCGGTTACGTCATCTACGCGGGCACCAGTCCCGATGGCGCGTCCACGACCCTCGACACCTCGGCGAATACCACCAGCTACCAGGTCGCTGGGCTGACCAACGGCACCACGTACTACTTCCTGGTGGCAGCGGTCAACGACGCCAACCGCCAGGGGAGGGATTCCGGCGAGGCATCGGCCACCCCGGTGTCCGGCTCGGCGTCCGCCTCCCCGACACCGCGAGCCGCCGGAACGCCGACCGGACTGGCGGCGACGGCAGGTAACCCCAGCAAGGCGTCAGCCGGGACGACGCCCAAGGTGACCCTCGCCGCGAAGAAGGTGCCGGAGCCGGTCATCATTGCGCTGGCGGCCATCGCCGTCGCGGCGACCGCCGGAGCCCTGGCGCTGGGCGCATGGCGGCTTCGCCTGCGATCGCGTCCGCCGCTGGCCCCGCCGCCGGAGGTCCGCGCCGGACCCGATACGGACCCGCCTGGCCTGCTCAGCGCGGATGAGATCGGCACGGACGAGATGCCGGCGATCCAGGTCGCTGACCACCCAGACAGCGAGCACCCCAGCAGGGCAGAAGCGGAGCACCGGCAGCCAGCTCCGAACCTAGGTGCACCGACCGGTTGATATCGGGCCTATACGGCGAGCCTGCTTGCCGGCGGCCGGCCCAGGCCATAGAGTCCAAGCCAGGTTCCGTGGGCACCATCGCGGCCTTAGCACGGAGGTTCAGCACTGGTGGCAGCTTCTCGTACGACAGAGCACCAGGCAGGAGAGCTGGGTCCGACCGGGCGGTTGCTGCCCGGCTTCCCCGATCCTGAGCCGCTCCTGGAGCACGGGCCGGCCCGGATCATCGCTGTCTGCAACCAGAAAGGTGGCGTGGGTAAGACCACGACCACGATCAACCTCGGCGCGGCCCTGGCCGAGCAGGGCCGCCGTGTCCTGCTGGTCGACTTCGACCCGCAGGGAGCGCTCTCGGTCGGGCTGGGCATCCAGCCGCACGACATCGACTACACGGTCTACAACCTGCTCATGCAGCGCGGCGTCACCCCGCGGGATGTGCTGCATAAGACCGGCGTCGACGGCATGGACCTGCTGCCGAGCAACATCGANNGCCTGCTGACGATCAACGCGCTTGCGTGCGCGGACAGCGTGCTCATTCCGATGGAGTGCGAGTATTTCGCCATGCGCGGTGTGGCCCTGTTGATGGAGACCATCGACAAGGTTTCGCGTCGTCTGAACACAAAGCTGACGATTGACGGCCTCGTGGCCACTATGTACGACTCCCGGACGCTTCACACCCGCGAGGTCCTGGCCAGCATGGTAAATGGCTTCGGGGACAAGGTTTTTCATACTGTAATCAACCGCACGGTGAGGTTCCCGGACGCTACGGTGGCCGGAGAGCCTATTACCAGCTTCGATTCCGGGTCAATGGGTGCGAATGCCTACCGGGAGCTGGCCAAGGAGGTACTGGAGCGGTGGCGGTCGGCAGGAGAAGATCACGGAGGGTAAGCCTGCCTGGAGTCGCTGAACTATTGCGCCAAAACACCGTGGGCCCGGATGGGGGCGATCAGCGCCGGGCCAGCGGCCGGGAAAAGCACGACCAGAAGATCACTGTCTACCTGTCCGCCGAGGAACTACTTGACCTGGAACGCGCCCGGCTCGCGCTGCTGCGTTACGGAGCCGCGGCCGACCGCGGCCGGATCGTCCGCGAGGCCATCGCCGTGCTGCTCGCCGACTTGGACGCGCAGGGCATCGACAGCCTGCTCGCCCGTCGCATCGCCAACGCGAACGCCGCCAACGCGGCCGCTGAAGAAAACAGCCCCTCCGAGAACGGCTCCGCCGGAATCCGCACCGCCAGCAGGAACGGCCGGCCGGGCGACTCCTAGCCAGACGCCGCTGACGCCATGGCCGTGAACCTCGAGGACGACCCCGAAGACACCGCGCGGTCCGCGGCCGCGTCCAGTGCCTTCGAGGTGCACCTGTCCGTATTCGAGGGGCCGTTCGACCTGCTCCTCGCGCTGATCTCCAAGCACAAGCTGGACATCACCGAAGTCGCCCTGTCCCAGGTCACCGACGAGTTCATCGCCTATATCGCGGCCCGTACCGACGGCTGGGACCTGGACCAGGTGAGCTATTTCCTCGTGGTCGCGGCCACCTTGCTCGACCTCAAGGCGGCCCGGCTGCTGCCCTCCGGCGAGGTGGAGGACGAGGAGGACCTGGCCCTGCTCGAAGCCAGGGACCTGCTCTTCGCCCGGCTGCTCCAGTACCGCGCGTACAAGGAAGTGGCGGCCATCTTCGCCGCCCGGATGACGGCCGCGGCCCGGCGCTTCCCGCGCCGGGTCCCGCTCGAGCCGCGCTTCGCCGAGCTGCTGCCCGAGGTCCTGCTCGGCCTGGGGCCCGCTGAGTTCGCCCGGCTCGCGGCACTCACGCTCGCGCCCAAGGTGCCCCCGACGGTATCGACCGAGCACATTCACTCGCCCATGATCAGCATCAGGGACCAGGCCCGGACCATCGCGACCCTGCTCGCCGAGCTCGGGCGGGCCAGCTTCCGGCAGCTGACCGCGGGTGCCGCCGGCGGCTATGAGGTGGTGGCGTCCTTCCTGGCGCTGCTCGAGCTGTACCGGGAGGACGCGGTGTCCTTTGAGCAGGTCGCACCGCTCGGTGAGCTCTACGTAACCTGGACGGGCTATCCGGATGCCACTGATAGCGTCAGTGAGCTGACCGAAAGCGACAATAACTGATGAGCGTCGAATCTCCCCTCACCGACAGCCCGGCAGGACCGGGCCTGCGGGCCAGCCTTGAGGCGATCCTGCTGGTGGCCGACGAGCCGGTGCCGGTGGTCCTGCTCGCGCAGGTTCTCGAGCGCCCGCGCAACGAGGTGGCGGCCGAGCTGCGTGCGCTGGCCGCGGAATACACCGAGCAGGACCGCGGGTTCGAGCTGCGCGAGATCGCGGGTGGCTGGCGGTTCTACACCCGCGAGGACTGCGCTCCGCTGGTCGAGCGCTTCGTCAGTGACGGGCAGGAGGTCCGCCTCACCCAGGCGGCCCTGGAGACCCTGGCTGTCGTCGCCTACCGCCAGCCGGTCAGCCGGGCCCGCGTATCGGCCGTGCGCGGGGTCAACTGCGACGGGGTCATGCGTACGCTGGTGCTGCGCGGCCTGACCGAGGAGGCGGGCACCGACCCGGAGACGGGCGCTATCTTCTACCGCACCACCGGGTACTTCCTGGAACGCCTGGGGCTGGCGAGCCTGGAGGACCTCCCGGATCTTGCCCCCTTCCTGCCGGAGAACATTGAGGACATCGAGGATGAGAACGCCGCCCGGTCGTAACCCCAGGACCCCGGACTTCGACGACGAGGATGACTTCGGCGAGCGCGACTCGCTGACCGACGTTCCCGGCGGAGTCAGGCTGCAGAAAGTCCTCGCCGAGGCGGGCATCGGCAGCCGCCGGTACTGCGAGGAACTCATCGGCGAGGGCCGGATCGAGGTCGACGGTGAGATCGTCCGCAGGTTCGGCGCGCGGGTCGACCCCGAACACCAGGTCATCAAGGTGGACGGGAAACGCATCCCGTCCCGGGCCGGACTGGCCTACCTGGCGTTCAACAAACCGCCCAAGGTGCTGACCGCGATGTCGGACTCGCGCGGCCGGCGGACGGTGGCGGACTTTCTCGACGACCGCGCCGAGCGGCTCTTCCATATCGGCAGGCTGGACTACGACACCGAGGGCCTGATGCTGCTCACCAACGACGGTGAGCTCGCGCACCGGCTGGCCCACCCCAGCTTCGAGGTGGCCAA
>PMOU01000170.1:0-8254 GCA_003161205.1 Actinomycetota bacterium
AAGTCGACGAGGTCAATCGATGGCGCTAACGTGACCTCGTGGAAGAGATAGACCGCAAGATCGTGTCGCTGCTGGCCCGCAACGGCCGGATGAGCTTCACCGAGCTGGCCAAGCAGGCGGGCCTTTCGGTCTCGGCGGTCCACCAGCGCGTCCGCAGGCTNNGCCTTCGTCTCGATCAAGCCGTTTGACGCGGCCGCCCCCGATGACCTGCCCCAGCGGCTTGAGCACCTGCCCGCGATCGAGGCGTGTTACAGCGTCGCGGGGGATGAGAACTACATCCTCAAGGTCCGGGTGCCTTCCCCGGCCGTCCTGGAGGATCTGCTGCAGCAGATCCGCACCATAGGCGGCGTCTCGACCCGCACCACCGTCGTGCTCAGTACCCCGTACGAGAACCGTCCGCCTGACCTATGAGACGCGGCTCAGGCCGGGTCACGGCCTGGCTTTGAGGCCGTCGAGCATGATGGACAGCAAGGTGTCGGCCCGGTCCGGTGCCCGCTCCGTGCTCACCGCTACCCCGTGGACCAGCCGCATCACGTCGGTCGCGCTGACGTCGGACCGGATGGCGCCAGCCTGCTGCCCGTTCGTCAGCAGCCGCTCGGTCGTTTCGCGCATCGCCACCCAGCACGTCGTAATGAGCTCGGATTCGATCCCGACCGCCTCGATCAGTGCGCGCGAGAGGCCGCGCTTGGTCACTAGGTAGGCGTTCAGCGAGCGTATCCACGCGACAAAAGCCTGCTCGGCCGGCGCGGTGTCCGCCAGCGCGTCGCCTTCTCCGCACACGCTGCCGACCTGGTGGCGGAAGACGGCCGCCTGCAGGTCGAGCCGGGTGGGGAAGTGCCGGTACAGGGTCCCGATACCCACCCCGGCGCGTCGGGCGATGTCTTCCAGCGGCGCGTCGGCACCCTTTTCCGCGAACGCCTGCGTGGCGGCGGTGATCAGCCGGGCCCGGTTCTGCCGCGCGTCGGCACGCAGCTGCTCGGTGGGCCGCGGCTCGGTGGGCCGCGGCTCGGCCGATCGTGGCTCGGCGGGTCGCGGCGATTCCTGGTCAGGTGTTCTGGTCATCGCTTCGAGACTAATACGGGTTCGGGAGAATAAGAGGTTGCAAAGCGGAGGATGCCTCCGTATAGTAACCGGAGTAAACCTCCGCTTCATTCCTGAGCGTACCGCCCGGCCAGCGGTCTGTCAGCCACCGGGGGCTCGTTCCAGACCTGAGACCAGACAACCCATGGAGGCATTTTGTCTTCTTTGCATGACCCGGATGGGGCTGAAGGTGCCAGAGGGGCTAAAGCGGTTAACGGGGTAGCCGCGCATGACGGGGGCAAACCTCGGGGATCGCGCTCACGCCTGTCCGGCCGGCCAGGAATCGCCCTGGCTATCATGCTCAGCGCCCAGCTCATGATCATCCTCGACATGACCGTGGTGAACATCGCTCTGCCGCACATCCAGGCCAGTCTGCACTTCTCCGCCACGAGCCTGTCCTGGGTGCTGAACGGATACGTTCTGACCTCCGGCGGCCTGCTGCTTCTCGGGGGCCGGGCCGGCGACATCTTGGGCAGGCGGNNCTGCAGGGCGTAGGCGGGGCCATGGCCTCACCGGCCGTGCTCGCTCTTATCATCACCAGCTTTCCCGAAGGGCGGGAACGGACACGTGCCCTCGGCATCTACATGGGCGTGATTACCGGGGGTTCCTCGCTGGGCCTGGTGCTCGGCGGGGTGATCACCGAATGGCTGTCCTGGCGGTGGGTCCTGTTCATCAACGTGCCGATCGGCGTGGCGGTGGTAGCGGTCGCGCCGCTGTTCGTCAGGGAGACCCCGCGGCAGCCCGGTCGCTTCGACCTGGCCGGCGCCCTCACCGCGACGGCAGGCGTGAGCGCGCTGGTATACGCGTTCATCCGGGCTGCGTCCAGCGGGTGGGGCGATCACCTGGCGCTGGCCTCGTTCGGGGCCGCCGCGGCGCTGCTGGTCCTGTTCGTGCTCACCGAGACCCGGGCCCGCCAGCCGATCACCCCGCTGCGCCTGTTCACCGACGTTAGCCGGGCCGGATCGTACCTGGCCAGGCTGCTGCTCATCGCGGGCATGTTCGGGGTGTTCTTCTTCCTGACGCAGTTCCTGCAGAAGATCATGGGCTTCAGCCCGATCCGCGCGGGCGTGGCGTTCCTGCCGATGACCATCGCGCTGTTCGGGGTGTCGCGGTTGGCACCGAGGCTGCTGCCGAGAGTGGGGACCAAACCGCTGATGATCGCCGGGATGCTCCCCGCCATCGCCTCGATGGCCTGGCTGTGGCGCGTCACGCCCGCCACGGGTTACTGGTCCGGCATCTTGGGGCCGATGCTGCTGCTCGGCATCGGCATGGGGCTAGTGTTCGTGCCGCTGACGACCACCTCCCTGGCCGGCGTCCCGGCCGCTGACTCCGGGGCCGCCTCGGGCGTGGTGAACATGCTGCAGCAGGTCGGCGGTGCGCTTGGCCTCGGCGTCCTGGTCGCGGTGTACGGCACCGCGAGCAGGCACGCGGCCGCTCATCCAGTAGCCGGCCTCACCCCGCTGGCCCAGTCGCACTATGTACTCACCCACGGGATGACGGCCGCGTTCGGCTTCGCCGCGATCCTCGACGTGTGCAGCCTGCTGGTGATCGTCGCGCTCATCCGGACCAGGGGGCGGTCGCCCGCTGTCGTCCCCAGCCCGAGAACGCAGGAGAAGGCCACGGCATCCTGACCGCTCACGGTTCCGCGCAAACCGCACGCGCGGAACCGCCCGCGCGAACCGCCCGCGCGAGCCGCTAGCGGTTCGTGCGGGCGGATCTGGCTCTGTCGTCAACCTCGGCCACGACCTCGGCTAGCCGCTGCTGTAGCAGCTCGCGCACCTCTACGGTCTCAGGCAAGGTCTTGATCGCGTGTTCCAGCTCGCGTCTGTATCGGGCCAGCTCAAAGGTCGTAAGCGCACTGAGGGTGTGCTTCGGCTCTGCGGTTCCTGGTTCGGCCTGCATCGGTAGCTCGTCCTTACGCCTGTCGGCTGTTCGAGGTTGAAGATCGCATTCCCGCGCGGTTGGCTCACGGGGTGGCGCGGGTAAGACGACGGTGAAGACCCGGTCCGGCGGGACACTGGAAACCGCAGTGCCATAAGGAACGATCGCGGCGGTGCCCTTGTAGACGCGTACCGCGGCCGTGAGCAGCGCGATCGGCGCCGCCACGACAGTGGCGCCGGCCAGCAGGGCGAGGTCAACCAGGGATGTGTAGGTCTGTCCGTCCCCGCACGGCGGTCCGGTGACGACCACGTCCCGGTAGGACAGCCCAGGCCCCGGGCTGTCCGCACCATCCAGCGCCGCGCTCGCCGCGCTCGCCCCGCTCGCCCCGGTTCCGTGGGTGCTGTCCCCGTTCGTATCGCCTCCCGGCTTAGCCCCGGCCAGCAGCGAACGGAACGGAGTCGTCCCGGCTGACTCGCCGAACGAGAACACCTGCCGCACCTGAGACCGGTCCGCAGCCTCAACCGCGAACTCAGCCAGCGGGGCCGCGGTAATGAGCAGTCGCACGCCGCGGGCGTTGAGCTGGTCGACGACGTCCGCCATACTCGCGTCCGGCCGGATCGCCAGAGCGCTGGCTCCGGTCGCGCGGATAGAGTTCACCGCTAGCGCGAACCTGGCCGCATCCTGGACGAAGACGGCGGCGGTATCCCCGTCAGTCAGTCCGCGACGGCTGAGTCCGTGAGCAGCGGCGCGGATGGTCCAGGCGAGCCGCGGCCACGCCGTCACGGTGCCGTCCACGGCGTCGATGACGGCGGCTTGAGACCCTGCCTGATCAGCTCGTCGCAGGATGCGTTCGGTAATTGCGCGGTGCGATACGCCCGCGCTCTTGCTGAGCGGGGCCGCCTTGACGCGCGTCCCTGTAATGACGCTACGTTCCATCAGAACCTCCCCAGCCTTGGGCAAGGGCGGGTCCTGGCGTGGGAACCGGGACCCGCCCGGTCTCTGTCGCCGGCTTGCCGGTCCCACCCCCCCTTGGGACCACCACGGCGGCGGGTTTATGACCCGCCGCCACCGTGCGATAGCGACATAGGGAACGCTATGCGGCAGCCGGAGAGAGCACATGCGCAGAACTGTGTATTTCGATGTGCAGATTGACCAGGTCGCGATCCCCGGCTATGTGCACACCGCCGCGATAACGGTCAGCCCGGTAGCTCGTAACGGGTGGCCCAGGATGCCACCTGTGTACGCGACGTGAAGCCGAGCTTGGCGAGGATGTTCGCCACGTGACGAGCTGCTGTCGCCGGGCTGATGACCAGCTCGTCGGCGATTTCCTTGTTGGACAGGCCCTGCATGATCAGCAGCACGATCTCATGCTCTCGCGGAGTGAGCGGCGAGGGCGTCCGGTGCGCGGCCCCGGCGTCGTGCCGCTGTCCGGCCCCGTCGTGCCGCTGTCCGGCTTCGGTGTCGTGCCGCTGGCCGCCGGTGGCGTTCAGCCGGGCCTGATCGGCCCATCCCGCTTCCCCAGGCGCCTGAGCGGTCAGGGAAGCATGTCCTGAGGGAGCCCGTTGTGACCCCAGCGCGTACCTGGCAGCGTCTTCCACCGCCATCTCGCGGCCTTCGGCGAACAGGGCGGCCGCCGCCACCGCGCCCAAGCGGTCGCGGGCGAAGTCAAGCATCTGCTCAATTCTCGGGCCTACGCCGGTCGTGCGGCCGAGAGATTCACGCAGCTGGCAGGCTGCCCCGGCCAACGTGGCTGCCTGCTCGGGCTGCTGCCTGGCCACGGCCAGCGCCGCGAACGCCTCAAGGCCACGGGCAACGCCGAGACGCTGCCCGCACATCTGGTTCAGCCGCAGCCCTTCTGCCAGGCTCTCCTGGGCCAGGTCAAGATGGCCGCTGGCGATCGCGATCCACCCGATCCCGGCCTGGCAGCGGGCGATCTCAGGCCAGGCGTCGAGCTCACGGAGGATCTCCATGGCGTCCTCGAAGTACCGCACCGCCATCTTGTCGTCGCCCCGCGCCCGCGCGAGCGTCCCCATGCCGTACTTCACCGTGGCGACGCCCCAGTGATTGTTGTCGCTCAGCACCTCAAGCGCCGCTTCGTAGGCCCGCTGAGCCGACTTCAGCTTGCCCTGCCGGGCCGCGACGGCGGCCTTGGCTGCGAGCGTGATCCCGGCCTCCCAGTCGTTGCCCGACGCCTGCGCCGCGGCGATCGCCTCATCGACGTAGGTGTCGGCATCGTCGAGCCGTCCGGCCCGCGCCGCGGCCTGGCCGAGCACCCGCAGCGCGGCCGGGACCGTGAAGTCGTCATCATGGGCGCGGCTGAGCTCCAGGCTCTTCTGCGCGCTGTGCAGCAGCGTGTCGTACTCCTGCAGGTCGAAGGCGATCTCCGCGCGGCAGGCCAGGGCACGCCCCCGTACGTGCGGGGAAATCTCGCTGTCACCGGGGGCCAGGAACCGGTCGAACCAGGTCGCCCCCTCGCGTGCGTCGCCGTGCGGCACCCACATGTTGCGCAGCCCCGTGCACAGCCGCAGCCCCTCCTCCGCGTGACCGTGAGCCAGGGAGGTGGCCAGGGCGATGCGGAAGTTACCGTATTCGGCGATGCCCCGGCGGAACGTGGCCCGGCGCACCGGCCAGGATGGTTCGCCGCGGTTGAACATCTTCTGGGCCGTGTCTTCGACCAGCGCGAGGATGCAGTCGCGATGCCGCAGCGCCAGAGCGAGCTGTTCGCCCGCGGCGGCGAGCCGTTCAGCGGCGTACTCCCGGATCGTGTCGAGCAGGCGGTACCTGGCGTCTCCCGCGGCCTCGCCGTCCAAGACGACCAGTGACTTGTCGATCAGGGAGATGAGCAGGCCGAGCACCGCGTCGGCCGGGATACCCCCGGCTGAGGACGCCGGATCCGAGCACACCTGCTCGGCCATGTCCAGGTTCCAGCCGGAGAACACGGCCAGTCGGCGCAGCAGTATCTGCTCCGGTTCCTCGAGCAGCTCATAGCTCCAGTCCACGGTGGCCCGCAGCGTCTGCTGCCGCGGCGGCGCGGTCCTGTCACCGGAGTCGAGCAGCTGGAATCTGTCCCGTAGCCGGTCGGCGATCTGGTCGACCGACAGGGCCCGCACCCGCGCCGCGGACAGCTCGATGCCAAGCGGGATGCCGTCGAGCGTGCGGCACAGC
Organism: Actinomycetota bacterium; assembly: GCA_003161205.1. The sequence goes on from PMOU01000170.1 coordinate 6,127, forward strand.
CGGGCCACCGCCGCCCGGTTGTCCTCGGTCAGGGTGAAGCCGGGCCGGGCGCCTGCGGCCCGGGCCGCGAACAGCTGGACCGCCTCGTGGGCGACGAGCTCGGCACCGTCCGCGCCTTGGGGCGGAAGGCCCAGGGGCGGCACCCGCCAGACAGTCTCGCCTCGTACCCGCAGCGGCTCGCGGCTGGTCGCGATGATCCGCAGCCACGGGCACCGGGCCAGCAGGAACTGGACGAGCGTGGCGCAGTCGCCGACCTGATGCTCGCAGGTATCGAGGATGAGCAGCATGTGCCGCGAGCGCAGTGCCTCGGCCAGCGTCTGCGCGAGCGGGACGCCCGGCTCCTCGCGCACCCCGATCGTCGCCGCGACGTGCTGGGCGGTCTGGCCACGCCAGTCGGCTAGCTCGACCAGCCAGGCCTCATCGAGATCACCGGGAGCCCCGGGGCCCTCGGCCGTCTCACCTTCCTCGTCCGGGACCGTTCCCGTCCCGGCGGCGATCACGTCGCGGGCGAGGCGCATCGCCAGCCGTGTCTTGCCGATCCCGCCGGGGCCGCTCAGCGTCAGGGCGCGTACCTCGCCCAGCAACCGGGCCAGTTCGGCAAGATCACGTTCACGGCCGATGAAGCTGTTCGGCTCCGCTGGCAAGTTGCCGCTGAGGAGAACGGTGGCGGACTGCATTGGCCCTCTGGGGATCTGATGCTCGAAAGGGAATTACTGTAAGTCTCTCACCGTACCCGTTCGGCAGCCGCACGGGTGCTTAGTTGCCCGGCGCGCCGACGATGACGGGGATGGCCTCGGTGTACCTGACGCGGCCGAAATACATCACCTTTACCAGCGCCCACCACCGCGCTCCGGGACGCTCCGTCGCCGGCGTTTTGACCGTGAACCGCAGGATCACGCTGTCGTGCGGGTCGGCCCCGAAACCCTGTATCCACGGGCCGAGCATCTGCCAGGTGCCGAACGGCGACACGAGCTGGGCCTCACCGTGCAGCTCAGAGGCCAGCCGGTTGGTCACCCGGACTCGCAACTCGTCCTGGCCACCGGGAACCGGGCGCAGCTCGGGGGTCAGCACGTCGAGCTCAACCTCGCCCGCGCCGGCGCGGTAATCGGCCTGCAGCAGCTCCAGAGTCTCTTCCGGCGGCANNAGCGGCCGCGAAATAACGCCCCTGCGCGGTTTCCGGCGCCGCTCGCACGGTCAGGTCCCAGGCCGCGTACCCGCCGGGCGCAAGCTCGTAGTCCAGGCTCGCCGCGTGCGGGTCCTGCGCCGCCGTCACGGTGATCCCGTCGGGCACGACCAGATCCACCGTCCCGGACGCGGGCTCCGCCCCGCAGCCCACCGTCAGGGTCAGCGTCGCGGTATCTCCTGGATCCGTCAGGGCGACCCTGGTGGGGGAGACGTGCACCGCGACCGGCAGGTTCCCGGTCGGCGCGGGCCCCTTCCCGTGCAGCCAGTAGCGGGCGTAGACCGGCTGGACGACGTCGGCGGGCGGCACCGGGTGGCCGGTCATGGCCGCGCGGGGGCCCGTCTGCACCACCAGGGTCACCGTGCCGAAAGCCGGCATGTCGACAATAACCGTCCCGTCCTGCACGGGCAGGAGGGTGCCGTCTGTTTCCTCCAGCAGATCGGTGAGCCGCGCCGCCGAGACGCCGCCCCCCGGGCCGGCCAGGGCCGCGAGCCGCAGCCGCGCGGTGGTCGCCTTCCCCTCCGTTTCCCGCAGCCGCACGGTGACCGCGACCCCGTCGCCTGCTGCGTCCGGCGATCCGGCCGCGAGCGCACGTACCCGTCCGGCGGCGAGCGGATTGCCGCGCGGCTTGACCGCGCTGACCGCGATGTTGGCCGGCTCCACCGAGAGCAGGTCGCCCCCACCCGCACTGCCCCCGCCCGCACTGGCGAGATCGCCTGAACCGGGCCCAGGCGCGGCTACGGCGGTGATCAGGTCGTGGTTGTAGTCCTCGGCGGCGGCGTTGAAGCCCGCCGTCCGCCAGTCGCCCTGGCCGCAGGCCAGCGCGTACTCGAACGTGTGGCTCCAGTGCTGCCAGGCGAAACTACTGCCGTCCGGCGCCGTCCGGGGATCGCCGTCGATCCAGATCCCGGCGGGCCACGCGCTGCAGGAACGCATCAGCGACAT
>PMOU01000170.1:8259-16006 GCA_003161205.1 Actinomycetota bacterium
GCCGCCCAGGTCAGCGCCGCCGATGTCACGACCGCCCAGGCCGCCGGCGTCCACCAGGGCGTCGGCCATGTCCTGCGCCAGCGCCGTGACCGCTGTCGCCAGCTCGCCAGGTCCGGTGCCCGCGACGATCAGCACCGGCAGGTCACTGGCCCCGCGCACATCCGCGTCCGGCCCGAAGGCCTCCTCCCGGCTGCGCGCGGCCGGCACCCACAGCCGGGCGGTGCCCGGACCCGTGGCCAGCCTGGCCTCCAGGGCCTTCGCGTAGCCCGGTCCCGCGGCGGCCAGGACCTCGGCGGTGAACCCGTTCACCTCCGGGCCGCCGATGGCGATCCGGACGTCAGGCAGGTTGGAGTCCGCGTCGATCGCGCCGTACCGCGATCCATCGGCCTGGCTGCACGTCGCGGTCACGCCCGCGGCGGCCAGCGCCACCATCAGGTCCCGGATGACCCCGCGCAGGGCGTCCGGGCTATCGGAGCAGATGACCTCGGCCACCCCGATCGCCTGGGTCGCCGGGTTCAGCCCGTCACGGTCCGCGATGCGGACCCGCGCGGTGGAGCCCAGGCCGAACCATTGATGAGCGGGGTTGTCCAGGGTGTACCAGTGATCAGCGGAGTCCACGTCCACGGCCCCGAACGACCGTCCGATCACCGCCGTCGCCGTCTGGTACAGCGGCAGTCCGCCGGGCACGTCGGCGGGGAACCGGACCCGGATCAGCCGGTCGCGCTCGCGGTATCCGTCGATGTGGGTGCGGAACTCGACGCGCTCGGCCCCGTCCCACAGCAGGGTCTCCTGGCTGACGTCGAGCCCCGCCAGCGTGAACGAGGCGACGAGCCGGGACCCCACCGGGCACCGCTGCACCACCACCGTGGCCGGGACCGACGACGACCCGGTGCCCGGCCCCTTGGGCGACAGATGCCACGGCCCTTCGCCGTGCTTGGGATGCTGCGCGTACTCGTCCTGGACCACCAGCTCGTTGCCGGGCCCGGCGAGCACGCTGGTGCCGGTGCGCTTATCGGTGACGGTCACAGTCCCGCCTCGCCCCGGATCGGCGGTGACCAGGTAGGCGCCGTTCTCGATCGCCGTCGCCGGGCCCGTTCCGGTGATGTCTTGCCACCCGCTGGCCTGCTCCGCGGGTTCGGCCGGCACCGCCTGGTAGGTCACGGACGCCAGGGCGGGCACATCGCGGGCCGCGAAGGTGAGCGTCACTTCCGCGAGCGTCCCGTCCTCGCGCCGCTGGATCCCCTCGGCCAGGCAGGGCACCGGCTGGCCGTCGCCGTCGCGGATTTCCAGCCACCGGGTGCCGTCGGCCGGCACCTCGACCGTGACCCGGGCCATCCCGCTCCGCGCCCGCGCCACCCCGTTGGCGACATGGACGCGCAGGCCCGCCCGCGCCTGGGCGGCGGAGGCGGAGGCGGTCAGGTACGCGACCGCGTCCCGGCGCGCGGCGGAGCCGAGTTCCCACGCCTCGCGCCAGCCGCCGGCCAGGTCCAGGTACACCTGGTCGGACTCGACCCCGGTGATGGCGTCGTGGTGGGCTCCGTAAGCCAGCAGCCGCCACGCCTTGTCCAGCTCGGCGTGCGGGAACGGCGCGCCGTTCAGCCAGGCCATCGTGCCCAGCCGCTCTGCCTCCGTCACCGCCGTCTCGATGGCGCGCTGCGCCTGCTTGGTGTCGATGTAGGAGACGTCCTTGCCCGTGTACACCGGGCCCATGTCCCTGGTCTGCGGCGTGATCCACGCGCCCGCGCCGCCGTCGGCCGAAGAGGAGGCCTCGGCCGTCACCGCCGCGAAGAACTCGCCGGGCACCGCCGTGGTGAACCTGGGCCANNTACCGCTGGTTCCAGTCCCGGTGGATGTCGGTCACCCACCGGGCCGGGATGACGTGATCAGCGCCGACCGGCAGCATGACGTTGCGGGTGGTGGCGACCTGCGCCAGCGCGCGGAACTGGCCGTAGGCCTCGAGTTCGGCGGCGGGCAGGTCCGGCAGCGTCTGCAGCTTCCAGCCCGCGCCGTAATGATGGGCCATGTAGGAGGTGAGCAGGCCGCCGCCGTCCGGTGAGATCCACTCGAACTCGGTGCTGAACTGCATGCGCCGGTCGCCGCCGCCTTCGGCCCCCGAGGGTCCCCACTGGTGGAACGGCCCGCGCGCCCACGACGATGACGTCAGGCCGGCCGCCGCCATCAGACCCGGGTACCCCGGGTCATGCGCGAACACATCCAGCATCCACGCCGTCTTCGGGTTGCCGCCGAAGACGTCCCGCTGGAACCCCATGCCGTAGACGGCGTTGCGGATGGTCGACTCGGCGCAGGTCAGGTTGGTGCTCGGCTCGTTGTAGTTGCCGCCGACGATCTCGACCCGGCCCGCGGCCATCAGGGCACGCAGGTCCTGCCGATCTTGCGGGAAGGCGTCGAAATACGGCTTCAGGTAGTCGATCTCGGCCAGCACGAACTTGTAGTCGCTGTCCTTCCTGGCCTTGTCCAGGTGGGCGCCGACCAGCTCGAACGCGGTCCTGACGTCGGGCAGCGCGCCGTCCTCGTCCGGCAGGGACAGCCGGGCCTCGGTGAACTGGCCCTGGGTGTTCCACCAGATCGGGTCGTAGTGGAAGTGGCTGACCATCCACATCGTCCAGCCTGGCTCGGCGATGGTGATGTCGGCCTCGGTATGGCTCTGCCCGGCCTCGCTGGTGACCGCGACCGTCACCCGGCGTGTGCCACCCGGCTGATACGGCGCGGTGATCTCGACCGGCACTTCGAAGGCTCTTTGTTCGCCCTGGTTCAATCCTGTTATGCCGAACGGGCCTGGCTCTTTGACTCCAGGCCCCTGAACGTGCACCGTGGCGGCCATGGCCGGGGTGGCGAGCATCCCCGGCCCCTCGTTCACCAGCGTGATCCGCAGGACCTGCAGCGGGCGCTGCACTGTCCCCACGAACAAGTCTGTCGATTCAACCCCGGCGATCCGCATCTGTTCATCGTTACACGCCCCCGCCTGTGGATCACAACACGGCGCCGGGCGAGTCCTCCCTGAGCAGCTATGACTGAGCAGCCATTACCTTTGGCGCAGGCGGCGGGCGAACGCGCGGGTCGCGGCGGCGGGATCATCGGCCTCGGTGATGGCGCGGACCACGACCACGCGGGTGGCCCCCGCCGCGAGCACGGCGTCGAGCCGGTCCAGGCTGATGCCGCCGATCGCGAACCACGGACGCGCGGGACCGGCCTGCGCGACGTGCCTCAGCAGCTCCGGACCGGTGGCCGGGCGGCCCGGCTTGGTCGGCGTCGCCCACACCGGGCCTGCGCAGAAATAGTCGACGCCGGGCTCGTCCGCCGCCGCGTCGGACTGGACCGGGCTGTGACTGCTGCGGCCGATGAGCACGTCCGGGCCGAGGATGCGCCGTGCGACCGGAACCGGCAGGTCGTCTTGGCCCAGGTGGAGCACGTCGGCGTCCGCCGCCAGCGCGATATCGGCGCGGTCGTTGACCGCCAGCAGGCGGCCGTGCCGCCGGCACGCGTCGGTGAACACCCGGAGCAGCGCGAGTTCCTCGCTGGCCTCCAGGCCCTTCTCCCGCAGTTGCACGATGTCCACGCCGGCGCCGAGCACGGCGTCGAGGAACGAGGCCAGGTCCCCGGCGGACCGGCGGCCATCGGTGCACAGGTAGAGTCGCGCGTCCGCGAGCCGCGCCTGCCGTTCGCTCGTCACCTGGCATCTCTACCACCTCTGCGGGCTGATATAAGGTGAACTGTCGGAAACAATCCTGACCACGGGAGCCCGCGAGGGCTGAGAGGGAGGCTAAGGGCCTCCGACCGTCGTACCTGATCCGGGTAATGCCGGCGAAGGGAGCGNNGCCGCGGGCATGCTCGCGCCCGTATCGGAGGCCCTGTTCGGCGAGGGCGCGCTGCTCGCCATCAACCTGCTGGCCGTGCAGCGGTTCCCGGCGTTCGCGGCCGAGCTCGAGCAAGCCACCGGCCTTGATGTCGGCCTGCGCCGTGAGGGCACGCTCGCCATCGCCTATGACCCCGGCGACTTCGCGGCGCTGACGCGGCTGACGGACTTCCGCCGGTCCGCCGGGCTCGACGCCGAGGAACTGGACAGCCGGGCCTGCCGGACGCTGGAGCCTTTCCTGACCCCCGATGTGCAGGGCGGCGTGCTGTTCGCGGGTGACTGGTCGGTGGACAACCGGCGCTACGCGGCCGCGCTGCGGGCGGCGCTGACGGACGCGGGCGTCCGGATCAGCCGCGACCGCGTCACGGCGGCCCGGGTCCAGGACGGGCAGGTCCGCGGGGTCGGGCTCGCGAGTGGCGGCGCCGGCGATGCGGCCATGGTCGTCGTCGCGGCGGGATGGCAGTCCGGTGCGGTCACCGGATTGCCGGACCCGGTGCGGTCCGCGGTCCGGCCGGTCAAGGGCCAGCTGCTGCGGTTGCGTCACCCGGCGGGCATGCCGCCCGTCATCAGCCACACGATCCGGGCCACGGTCCGCGGCGCGGACCTCTACCTGGTGCCGCGGGCGGACGGCGAGCTGATCGTGGGAGCCACCTCAGAAGAGCGCGGACCAGACCGGACGGTGACCGCGGGTGCCGTTCATGACCTGCTGGACGACGCCATGAGCGTGCTGCCGGTGACCAGCGAGCTGATCCTGGCGGAGACCTGCGCGGGCCTGCGGCCGGGAACGCCGGACAACGGGCCGATCGTCGGCGGCTGCGGGGCCGACGGCCTGATGCTGGCGACCGGGCACTACCGCAACGGCATCTTGATGTCGCCAGTCACCGCCGACGCGGTGGTGGCGTGCCTGACCGGCCACCGGCCCGCGGCGCAGTGGGAGCCGTTCACGCCGCAGCGGTTCACCGCCGTCCGATTGGGGGCGGGATCGGTGTGAGCGTCCAGGTCAGGCTGAACGGCGAGCCGCGAGAGCTGCCGGACGGCACCACCGTGGCCCTGGCGGTCGCCGAGCTGACTCCGGCCGCGACGGGCGTCGCCGCCGCCGTCAACGGTGACGTCGTGCCGCGCGGCTCGTGGACCCTCACGCTGCTGCGCGACGGTGATCACGTTGAGGTCGTCACGGCGGTACAGGGAGGCTGATGTGAGCGATACGGATCTGCTGAACCAGACGCAGGCCGGGGCGGAGCCATGGTCGCTGGCCGGGGTGGAGCTGAGCTCGCGGCTCATCCTCGGGACCGGGGGAGTGCAGAGCCTGGAGGTGCTGCGGCAGGCGCTTGACGCCTCGGGGGCGGCGCTGGCGACCGTCGCCATGCGGCGCGTCTCGCCCGGCTCGGACGGAGAAGGCTCGCTGCTCGGCACGCTGCGGCAGGCCGGCGTGCGCATCCTGCCGAACACCGCGGGTTGTCACACCGCCAGCGAGGCCCGGCTGGTCGCCCGGCTGGGCCGGGAGGCGCTGGGCACCGACTGGGTCAAGCTGGAGGTGGTGGCGGACGATCACACCCTGCTGCCGGATCCGGTGGAACTGCTCGACGCGGCCCGGATGCTGGTCCGTGACGGGTTCGTGGTCCTCCCGTACACGAACGACGATCCCGTCCTGGCCCGGCACCTCGAGCGGGCGGGCTGCGCCGCGGTCATGCCGCTCGGCGCTCCGATCGGGTCCGGCCTCGGCGTGCGCAACCCGCACAACATCGCGATGATCGTCGAGCAAGCCAGCGTTCCCGTCATCCTGGACGCCGGGATCGGGACGGCCAGCGACGCGGTGGTGGCGATGGAGCTCGGCTGCGACGCGGTGCTGATCGCCTCGGCCATTACCCGCGCGGCCGAACCCGGGCGGATGGCCGCCGCGATGCGGCTGGCGGTGGCCGCCGGCTACGCCGCACGGACCGCCGGACGGATTCCGCGCCGCTGGCACGCCCAGGCGTCGAGCCCGGTGACGGGGCTGCCAGAGCTGTGAGCGCTATCCCGCGGGTGCTGACCATCGCCTCGTCCGATTCGGGCGGCGGCGCCGGCATCCANNATCCAGGCCGACCTCAAGGCCTTCGCCCGCTGCGGGGCGCACGGGATGTCGGCGATCGTCGCGCTCACCGCGCAGAACACCGTGGGCGTCAGCGCTATCCACGAAGTCCCGCCGGCGTTCGTGCGGGCCCAGATCGATGCGGTCCTGGACGATATCGGAGCCGACGCCGCCAAGACCGGCATGCTGTTCTCCGCGCCGCTGATCGAGGCGGTGGCCGGCGCACTGGCGGGACGGGACCTGCCGCTGGTCGTCGACCCGGTCATGGTGGCGAGCTCAGGGAGCACGCTGCTGCTCCCTGAGGCCATCGGGACCCTGGTCGCGCGGCTCTTCCCGCTGGCCACCGTGGTGACTCCCAACCTCCCCGAAGCCCAGGCGCTCACCCAGACGGCGAGCGAAGACCGCGCCGAGCTGGCCGAGATCCTGGTCAAGATGGGTGCGCGGGCGGCCCTGGTCACCGGAGGGCACGGCGCCGAGCCGGTTGATCACCTCTTCGACGGCTCCCGGCACGTGGCCATCCCGGTCGTCCGTCACCAGGTGGCCGCGACCCACGGCGCGGGATGCACGCACTCAGCGGCGCTCGCGGCCGGGCTCGCGGCGGGAATGTCGCTGGCCGACGCGGCCCGCCGTGCCGCCATCGTGGCCGCCGACGCGGTGGCGCACGGGCTCACCATGCTCGGTGACGGCGAAGGGCCAGTTCATGCCCTGCACGAATGCACGCTGTACGAATACACGCCCCGCGGCAAGGAGATGACGCGTTGAGTGACAGTTTCAGCGGCGAACTGTGGGCGGGCGCGGCCGGCATCTACGAAGCCATCCTGGCCCACCCCTTCCTGACCGGGCTGACCGATGGCAGCCTGCCCCCGGACGCCTTCGCGTTCTACGTCGTCCAGGACGCGCTGTACCTGCGGCGGTACGGTCAGGCCCTGGCGGCCGTCGGCAGCCGGGCGCCGGTGTCCGCGGACACCGAGATGTTCGCGCGGCACGCGGCGGAAGCGCTGCAGGTCGAGCAGTCGCTGCACGGGTCGCTGTTCGCCGATCTCGGCATCGATCCGGTCAGCGCCGCGCACGCCGAGTTCGCCCCCGCGAACCTCGCGTACACCAGCTACCTCCTCGCCACGGTCAGTGTCGGCTCCTACGCCGAAGGAGTCAGCGCGGTGCTGCCGTGCTACTGGATCTACTGGGAGGTCGGCAAGGAGCTGGGGCGCCGCGGCTCGCCCGACCCGCGTTACCAGCGGTGGATCGACCTGTACGGCAGCGAGGAGTTCGGTGACGTCGTGCGGGAAGTGCTGGCGGTCACCGATGAGCTAGGCGCCAGCCTCTCGCCGCCCGAGCGTGACCGCCTGCACCGCCATTTTCGTACCTCGAGCCGTTACGAGTGGATGTTCTGGGACATGGGCTACCGGATGGAGGCCTGGCCGGTCTGAGACTCAGGCTGGCTGTTCGGCCTGCAGCTGCCGGACCACATCCAGCGCGTCGTTGACGTGCTGGTCGATGTTGGTCATCGAGCTGAACACGTGCCGGACCGTTCCCGTGCGGTCGATCACGTAGGTGACCCGGCCCGGGATCACGCCGAGCACCGACGGCACTCCGTAGCTCTTGCGGACCCGGCCGCCCTTGTCGCTGAGCAGAGTGAACGGCAGGTTGTGCCGCCCGGCGAAAGCGGCGTGCTTGCCGGCGGAGTCGGAGCTGACCCCGATCACCTCGGCGCCAGCGTCGGTGAAGGTCTCGTGGCTGTCCCGGAAGGCGCAGGCCTCCGCGGTGCAGCCGCTGGTGTTGTCCTTGGGGTAGAAGTACAGGACGAC
>PMOU01000170.1:16034-26830 GCA_003161205.1 Actinomycetota bacterium
GCTTGTCTCTGGGCGTGCCTGCCTGGCCTCCCGCCCGACCTCACGGGTACCACATTAAGTGTAGCGGGCCTCCGTTTAAGAGGCCCGGGGCGGCCGCGGGGGAGGTGTCGTCTAAGCTCAGCGCTCATGCCGAGGCTGCTGGTCGTTCATCACACGCCGTCGCCTACCCTGCAGGCCATGTTCGAGGCGGCGGTCAGCGGAGCACGGACCGATGAGATCGAGGGCGTCGAGGTGGTCATGAGGCCGGCCCTGACCGCGGCGGCGGCGGACGTGCTCGAGGCGGACGGTTACCTGCTCGGCACCCCGGCCAACATCGGCTACATGTCCGGNNTTCTTCGACGGCATCTACTACCCGTGCCTGGAGGCCACGCGGCGGCGGCCCTACGGCCTGTACGTGCATGGCGGTATGGACACCGGCGGTGCGGTGCGCGCCGTGGAGTCGATCGCCACCGGCCTGCAGTGGCGCGCGGTCAGGCCGCCGGTCTGCGTCACGGGAACTCCGGCCCGGCCTGACCTGGAGGCCTGCTGGGAGCTGGGCGCCCTGCTCGCAGCCGCGGTCGCGGGATGATGATCGCCGCCAGTGCCAGGGCCAGTGCCAGGGCCGTGGGCCGGGTCGGCTCCGCCCGGCCCTAGGCCCATGGATCCGCTGGCCAGCGGTAAACGAGGGTGAACCTCTCCACGGACATGACCGTGTCGGTGACCTCGGCCACCATGCCGTCCTGGTCCGCGGCGGTCCTGCGGATGGCGTAAACGCACTGGTCCGGGTCCAGGCCCAGGAACGCGGCCTCGTTAACCTCTGGCCGCCTGACCGTGACGGTCTCGCTGAATTCCGTTATGTCGTGCCCGAGCACGCCCAGGCAGCTGTACGTTCCGCCGGGCCCGATGTCGGTGTTCTCGATCGGGGTTCCGGCGGTGATCTCTCGCGACAGGTAAGAAACCGCGAGCTGGATGGGTCGGTCGTTCGCGAACATTTCGCGGGACCTGATGAGGACCGGCTTTCGCGTCCCGACACCCAGCAGGGCGGTGATGTCTTTGGCCGCGGTGCCGGTGGCCACCGTCGTCTTCACCGATCCATGCAGCCCCAGGCTCGCCATTTCTGCGTCAAATGCACCATGAGCGCCGTCTTGTTCCCGTATACCGAACCGGAGCGCCGCATCCCGGACAATGCGCGGTAGTTCCTTTTTTCCCTGATTCCCGACTTTCATCCTCATTCGTCTCCCGTAGTTGGCTGTGCTGGCAGCCGAGTTTAACGAGAGAATTTCGCAAGTCAATGATACAGGCGATTCCAGGGCTTGGGTTAACCGGATTTAACGGGCTTGCTGAACCGGGCGATCGTGGTACCTGAGGTGCCATCGAAAGCCAGCTGGTGGGTCCACGGCCCGGTAGGAGAGCTGCGGAAGCTCACTTCCCATGATCGTGGACAGCTACCTTGCTGGGACCGAGGTAGCTGTCCACAATGATGGCCCGGCCGGTTGGGATCTAGTTCCGGCCGCGGCGGAATTCCATTTCAACGGTATTGTTTATAAGGCCGTCGCCGGGCGTGACGAGGCGAGCGAGGCGAAGACAACCGTCGAGCTGAGGTAATGTCCGGTGGCGTAGTCGAAATCGCCGCCGCAGGTAATCAAGCGGAGTGCCGCATAGTGGGTGGCCGCGTAAATCTCCTTGGCCGGGAAATCTGATTTAAGGTACTGGCGTACGCCGGTGACCCGGAAAATGGCCGTGACACCGTCGGCGAGCCGGACGTCAACGATATCCCCGGGGCGCAGGGCCCCGAGGCGGAAGAAGACAGCGGGTCCCTGGTAACTGTCGACGTGACCTTCGATGACCGAGGCGCCGATCTGGCCGGGCGTCGCCGAGTACTTGTACCACGCCGCTTCACCGGAGCTCGTTTGGAGCGACGGGACCTGGATCGTGCCGTCGGCGTTGACGCCTAGGTGCAGCAGGCTCGAGTCCACGCCGATGGCCGGGATATCGACCGACACCGGCAGCGAGCGCGGCAGCGATGGCCCGGCGGAGGACCCGACAGCACCCGCTGCCGCCGCGGAAGGCTGCGGCGCATGCACCTGGGCGCTGATCGCGACGCCGACCGTGGTGGCCCCGCCCACGATGAGCAGCACGCCAGCTATCCCGGCCAAGCGGGCCCGGAGGCTCCTCGGCGCGGGGGGCGGGGGAGCGTAACCGCTCTGGGGCCAGGAGACGACCACGCGAAACCCGGCTATGCGCCGCCATCCCGCGTTCTCCAATTCCGCCATACCCCCTTTGTACTTCTCCAGGGTGCCCTACTCGCGTAGCCTAATATTCCAATGCTGAACACGCCATTGCCTGTCTGGGCCGTCCCGGGGTCTTACCTTTTTGACCCGTCGGCACTTTCGGCGGCCCGCCGCCCCCTGGCCCGGGCAGCGACCGGGCCAGCCGCGCATTTTCCCTCCCGGGCTGGCCTGTTTGTGGTGCCGGGACCGGGAAATAGATTCGCCGCCTGCCGGACCCATGAGGAGGTTCAATGAAGGTGCGCCCCACCATCGCGGCGAAAGTGCTCAGCGTGCGAATGACCGCCGTCGGCTGGGGCGCCTTGACCATATTCGGCTCCGCCGCCCTCTCGGCTTGCTCGGCGGGTTCGTCCACCACGACGCCGACCGTTCCGTCCTTTTCCCCCACAGTAACCGCCTCGGTCTCAACGACCGCCGGGCCTACCATCACGCCGACGACCGCCACGCCGACGACGAGCGTGAGCACTTCGGCCAGTCCGTCGGCACCGCCGTCGGCACCGCCGTCGGCATCGCCAGCCGTATCTGTGTCGCCGGCCGTGTCGGTGTCGCCGACGCCGAGCCGGTCCGCCAGCCTGTACCCCACGGCCGCCCCGGTTACCGGCGGCGGAGGCACGGCCGGAGTCCAGGACGTCCTGCTCTTCGGACTCGGCGGAGCGGCGATCCTCGCCGGTGCCGGGAGTATCGCCTACCGCAGGAAACTCACCAGGAACCGCTGAGGCCGCTGCCCCGGCCGCCGGTCCACGTCCGGTGCGCCGCTGATCTACGCCCGGTGCCGGGCGCCTCGCTGGGATAGGGTTAGTTTGTCCCAAACCGGGGCTAGTCCGGTCACGCCCGTCCGGCGGGGAGCGAGATGAGCGATGCCTGATCATCCGGCGACCCTGCGGGACGTCGCGGCCGCCGCGTCCGTCCACCCGGCTACCGCATCGCGCGCCCTCAACCCGGAAACTCGCCTGCTGGTCAGCGAGGAGACGGCACGCCGGGTGACCGCGGCCGCCGCGGCCCTGGGTTACCGGCCCAACCCGGTCGCACGGAGCCTGCGGACCCGGCGCTCGCACTCCGTCGGGGTGCTCATCCCCGACCTGAACAACCCGATTTTCCCGCCCATCGTGCGCGGCCTCGAAGACAAGCTAGCCGCCGCGGGTTACGTGGCCCTGCTGGGCAACACCGACGCTGACGCCAGCCGTGAGCGCAAGCTCTTCGAGCAGATGCGAGCGCGTCACGTCGACGGCTTCGTACTGGCCACCGCGACGCTGCACGACCAGTTGCTGGCCGAGGCCGCCGCGGCCGAACTGCCTGTCGTCCTGATGAACCGGATTGCCCAGGACTACAGCTTTCCCTCGGTCTCGGTCGACAACGAGCAGGGATCGCGGATGACGGTCACCCATCTGGCCAGGCTCGGCCACACCCGGATAGCGCATATTGCCGGTCCGCAAGAGGCGTCGACCGGCGTCGGGCGGCTGCGCGGATTCAGGGATGGGATGGCGTCGCACGGGCTTGAGGTAGATGAGGACCTGATCGCGTACGCCGGTAAGTACACGGTGGAGGAAGGCGTGCGCTGCGGCCGTCAACTGCTCGCCGGGCACCGTGATATCACTGCCGTGGCCGCCGCCAACGACATGCTGGCCGTTGGGTGCTACGCCGCGCTTGAAGAAGCGGGCCGGCAGTGCCCCGACGACATTTCCGTGATCGGCTTCAACGACATGCCGTTCATCGACCGGCTCCGGCCGCCGCTCACCTCGGTGCGCTTTCCGCACTACCAGCTGGGCACCGAGGCGGCCCAGCTGGTGCTCGAGCGCATCAACAGCGGCGGGGGGCCAGTGAAGATCCTGTATCTCGCGCCGGAACTCATCGTCCGCGGGTCTACGGCGGACCCGGTAGCCGCCAGGGCGCCGGTCTCGCTGCGTCGTTCTACCGCCGCTTACGAGCGAGCGTCAGGCCGTCGCCGATCGGGACCATGATCAGGTCCACGCGGTCGTCAGCGGCGGCGTGGTCGTTGAAATCCCGGATGGCTATCACGGTCGGATTGTCGTTGCCCGCGTCGATGACACGGCCGTGGGAGAACGTGTTGTCGACCATGATCAAGCCACCGGGACGCACCCGCGGCACGACCTCGCGCCAGTAGTCGAGGTAGCCGTCCTTGTCGGCATCGATGAACGCCAGGTCGAACAGTTCCTCATCAGGCAGCGCGCGCAGCGTGCCGATGGCGGCGCCGAGCCGTAGCTCGATCCGGTCCGCGAGACCCGCCTTCTCCCAGTACTTCCTGGCCACCGAGGTCCATTCCTCGTTGATGTCGCAGCACAGCAGGTTCCCGCCGGCGGCCAGTCCCCGGGCGATGCAGATCGAGGAGTATCCCGTGAAGGTGCCGATCTCCAGGGCGGACGCGGCGCCGGCGATCTGGGTCAGCAAGGTCATGAGCGTGCCCTGCTCCGGGGGGATCGCCAGGTGAGTCTCGGCCGGGAAGAGGTCAGCGGTCTCGTTCGCCAGCTCGCGCAGCACGGCGTCCGGCGGGCTGCTGTGCGCGGTGAGATACGCGTTGAGATGGAGGCTGATCTGCTCTGTGCGCAGCGTCATAGGCCCACGCTATAGCCACGAACTGGGTGTCCGCGAGCTCGCGCGCCAATTAGCTAGATTTCCGATCAGATAGCACCGAATTAGGTCGTGCCGCGTCCGGCCGTCCTGGACCTGGGCCAGAGCCAGGTCGGTGGCCTGCCGGTCAGCCGGCGTGGTGGCCCGCGGTGACTAGCCAGCCCAGCCGGCCGGACATGTTTCGCGCGCAGCTGACGATGGCGTTCACGTGGTCAGAGACTTCTCCCCGGCGCCACAGCACCGACCACGGGTAGTAGGAGGCCGGCTCAGTCAGCGGCCGCCAGATGGTGCCGGGGAGCGCAGCGATGCAGGAGGACGGCACGCAGTACAGGCAGCGTCCCTGGCCGACCAGGCCGGCGGCCGCGCGGATGCTCTCCACCGTGCCCTCGTACACGGTGGGAGTGAACCCGGCGGCCCGGCACATCTCGACGGTGAACTGGTTGAATTCCGGCGCCCTGACCTCTTCGGCGAGCAGCAGCGGTTCTTGGGCCAAGATGGCCACGGGTATGGCGTCTAGCGTGGCGAACCGGTGATCGCGCGGGACCAGGACCCCGAGCGGATCGCGGCGGAACAGGTGCGAGGCGACCTGGGGCGGGGCCAGCGCGGCCCGGCCGATTCCGACGTCCAGGCGGCCGTCGATGAGCTGCTGGTACTGCTCGGGCACGGTGGCTTCGACCTGATGAATGACCAGGCCGGGGTACCGGGCCTGAACCTCGTGCAGGATCTGCGGCATCGAGTCGTAGCTGGAGTCGATGACCCCGACCCGCAGCGTGGGAGAGGCGCCGGTCGCGCTGCGGGCGATCACCGTGGCCCGGTCCACTCGAGCCAGGATCTGACGTGCCTCAGCCAGGAACACGACCCCGGCGGCGGTCAGGGAGACGTGGTGGGTGGTGCGTTCTAGCAGCCGGACACCCAGCTCACGCTCGAGCCGCTGTACCTGCTGGCTCAGTGCCGACTGCACGATGTGCTCGCGGGCGGCCGCGCGGCCGAAATGCAGTTCCTCGGCCAGGGTCACAAAATAGCGAAGCTGGCGCAGCTCCATGTCTGTCACCCCTCGCCATCGGGACGCAACTATCCGTGGCGGCGGAGTCCTCCGAACCGTACCTCGCCTGCCATAGGAACCCTGTCGTCAAAGCCTACGTCCGCAACGAAGCACCGGGAATGTCCACGCCCTCGGCCGCCTGGGTGATCAGCCCTGGTGATGGGCTCTGCTGGAGTTGCCTGTTTCCGTCGGCGTTATGCCGGGATTGACTGATAGTGGTCAGCCGGCGGTGTCCGGCATTCTGCAACAGTGAGGCGGCCTCGCCACGGTTCCCGGCCAGAGCATGGACATGAGCGCGTCGGTGTTGATCCAGAACGGGTCGGCGCCACACTGCTGTCACCTTGACGGGCTCAAGCCGGTCACGCCTCAGTCGGATCAGTGCCAGGACTGCCAGACCCACGGGGGTCACTGGCAATCGCTCATGATCTGCCTGAGCTGCGGCTGGGTGGCATGTTCTGACGACTCACCCCACCGGCACGCTCAGGCGCACTACCAGGAGACTGACCACCCGCTCGTCTGCGGCGTGGAGCCGGGATCGCGGCGGCGGTGGTGCTATGTCCATCAGCGTCTGGTCTGAACGGTTGCCCCGCGCCCGTGCAGCGAGTCACCTACCTTCCCACGCGGTACCGCCTACCCCCAGGCGACAGGAGCGATTGTGATAGACCAGGAAGTACGACCGGCAGGCTATGACGGCACCGAGCCGTTCCCCGCCACTGTCGCGACGGCCCCGGCGGCCTGGACAGGTCCGCGCCGAGCGCAGGTGGCGGTGACCGGAGTGATCGTGACGGTGCCGTTCGCCGGGCTGGCCGTCGCGGTCGCGATGCTGTGGGGGCACGGGATCGGGCTGGCCGATGTGCTGCTCGCGGTCGGCCTGTACCTGGTGACCGGGTTCGGCGTCACGGTTGGCTTCCACCGCCTCCTCACGCACCGCAGCTTCACCGCCCCGCCCTGGCTGCGGATCACGCTGGCGATCGCGGGCTCGATGAGCTTTCAGGGCGACGTGACGGGATGGGTCGCGATTCACCGGCGCCACCACGCCTTCACCGACCGTCCGGGTGACCCGCACTCGCCCTACCGGTTTGGCACCGGCACCGGCGCTCAGCTTCGCGGCCTGGTCGACGCCCACGTCGGCTGGCTGTTCCGCAACGACCCGACCCCCGCCGACCGCTACGCCCCGGATATGCTGGCCGACCCGGCGATGACCCGCATCGCCCGGGCCTTCCCCGCCCTGAGCGCCATCTCGCTGATCCTGCCGTTCGCGGCCGGCTGGGCCATCGGCGGTAACCTGCGGGCGGCCTGGATTGCCCTGCTGTGGGCCGGGCTGGTCCGTGTGCTGCTGCTCCATCACATCACCTGGAGCGTGAACTCGCTGTGCCACATGATCGGGACGCGGCCGCATCCGAGCCGCCGCTTCGACCGGTCGACCGACCTGTGGCCGCTCGCCCTGGTCTCGTTCGGTGAGAGCTGGCATAACGGGCACCACGCCGCACCGAGCTGCGCGCGGCACGGCAGCCGCCCGCACCAGGTCGACCTTTCCGCTGGCCTGATCCGGATCTTCGAACGCCTCGGCTGGGCCACCAGCGTCCACTGGCCGGTCCCGCAGGTCGTCAGCGACCAGGGGCCCATCGGCGCCGCAGGGCCGCCGTCGCTAGCCACGCAAGACGTAAGTAGCCCCTGAGGCCCGGAAATCACGCCTTAAGTTTCCGCATAGAGCTAATGGTCATTTCGGTGACTTTATGTCTGTCCGTTGATCATCTAACGCTCTCGGATCGTAATCAAAAGAAGGCGCGAAATAGGGCAAGATAGCGGGACCAGTGGGGCTATGCTGTCGTGCAGGTGCGGTGGGCGTGANNCATATTTCTCTGCCGCCGGACCGTCGTCTTATTGACGATGACGGCCCTCCCGCTCGCACCGGGAGGGCCGTCATTTGCGCCAGGCACTTCCAAGGGAGGAATGGGCCTTTATGACTGTATGTCGAGCATCAGCCGGCGGGTGCGCTCCCGGTGATCCGGGCGGGACATGATTCCCCCGGCTGATCGCCCGTCATCGGGCCGGTGCGATGCCGATCCGCAGTGTGCGCACGTGCCGTGCTTTCAGGTTCAGCTGGAGGCCTCGCGCCCACGGTCGGCTCACCGGCAGTCAAATGCCTGCGTCTACCACGTCGCTGACGTCATCGAGGCGCAGCGTGCCTGGGCCGCGGCGCGCGGCCTGGCCGACGGGGAGCTGACCATACTGGCCATCGAGCCGGCCGCCGGCGGACGCCAACCCGGAGGGCTCGCAGGCCCGGGCGCATCCGGCCGGTCCGACCTGAGCGGTTTCGCCTTCAGCACCATCCCGCTCACCTCGACTCACCGCCCCGACCCGCAGGCCTGGGTCAGCTCGGACCCGACGCCCGCCGAGCCGGAAAACTAGCGCGGCGCTGGCTTAGTCCAGCCGGGACACACGATGGCGCAGCGCGCGGGCCAGCTCAGCCGCGAACGGAGCGGCGTCGGGCTGTTCCAGGCGGGCGAAGGAAATGCGGACGCCCGGCGCGGCGGCGATGCGGAACCGCTGCCCCGGGGCCACCGCCCAGCCCGCCGCGGCCAGCGAGGAGGCGACGCCGTCTTCATCGGAGACCGGCACCCAGCAGGCGAATCCCGACCGGCCGCTGGCCGTGATGCCGTGGCGGTGCAGCGCCGACCGCAACGCCTCGCCACGCCCGGTATATACCTCGGCCGCCATCCTGAGCTGGGCCGTGACCGACGGGTCCGCCCATAGCTCCGCGACCATCTCCTGCAGCTGGTAGCTCACCCACCCGGTGCCCAGCGCCTGCCGTCCCGCCACCCGGGTGATCGTCTCCTCGTCGCCGGCCAGCACCGCCAGCCGCAGATCAGGGCCGAGCGACTTGGACACCGAACGCATGACGACCCAGCGGTCCGGCCCCTTAGCGCCCGTCGGCCCCTTAGCGCCCGTCGCCCCCTTAGCTCCGCGCGCGGAGAACGCGGGAACGCCCGCCACCGGCCCGGCGTGATCGTCTTCGATGACCCCGACGGACGGGTACCGCCGCAGGACCGCGCCGATAGCCGCGGCCCGGTCGGCGTCCCACGCCGCGCCGGTGGCGGCCTGGGCCCGCGGCGTGAGGATCACCGCGCCGGCGCCGCGGCTGAGCGCGGCCGTCAGCTCGGCAGGCCTGATGCCCAGGTCATCGACCGGAACCGGCACCACGGCGTAGCCCATCGCCGCCAGCAGGTCGAAGGTGACGGCGTGGCCCGGATCCTCGACGATGACCCGGTCGGACGGTGTCAGCCAGGTCGCGAGGACACGTTCGATGCCGTCCAGCGCGCCGCCGGTCACCGTGAGGCTGGCCGCGTCGATGCCGTCGGCCGCCAGCTGGGCGGCGGCCAGGCGGCGCAGTGCCGGCGCGATCGGCGCCTCGGCGTACATCCGGGTGGACCGCCTGGCCGGCCGGGCCGGCAACAGGGGGAGGAGTTCGGGGTCGGGGCCGCCGGTGATCAGATCCCTGGTGCCGGCCGGCGCGCTCAGGTACACGCGCGAGCTGACCGGGGGAGCCCCGCGGATCCGGGTGCCGGCCCGGCCCGTGCCGGTGGTGATGCCCCGCCGCCGCAGCTCGCTGTAGGCGGCCGCCACCGTGGTCGGGCTGACGCCGAGCTGCCCGGCCAGCTCGCGGACCGCCGGCAGCTGGGCGCCGGGAGCCAGCTGCCCGCTGCGGACGCCCGCCTCNNCGGGGCGATATCGTACCAGTATGTTCATAAAATGTACTGTAACATTTGTCCGGGATCGGCGATGACCGAGCCGTTCTCCGCCGAATCCCGGCTCATCCACGCCGGTACCGAACGCGTGGCGGGTCAGCCCACCACACCCCCTCTCGTTCCGGCCAGCATCTACTTCTCGACGGGGGAGCCCCGGCCAGGCCGGGGCTACGGGCGGGAATCCAACCCGGGCTGGGAGGCTCTGGAGCAGGCGCTCGGCGTCCTGGAGGACGCCGAGGCGGTCGTCTTCGCCTCGGGTCAGGCCGCCTCGATGGCGTTGATGCTCGCCCTGGCGGAGGGACGGAAGAGCATCGTCCTGCCCTCCGACGGCTACTACGGGGGGCGGGTACTCGCGGACAGGCTGCGGCCGCACGGAGCGGTTCCTGTCCCGGTTGACCTGCAGGACCTGACGGCCGTTGAGCGGGCGCTGATGGCCGGACCGGCACTGCTGTGGACCGAGACGCCGACGAACCCGCTGCTCCGCGTGGCCGACCTGGCCCGGCTCGCTGAGCTCGCGGCGGCGGCGCAGGCCCCGATGGTGACGGACAATACCGTCGCCACCGGATTGCTCCAGCGGCCGCTGGACTTCGGCGCGACGGCTTCGCTGTACTCGCTGACCAAGTCGATCTCCGGGCACTCCGACGTGATCCTCGGCGCGGTCGTCAGCCGGGACCGTGACCTGCTGGCCGCACTGCGGGCCTGGCGGACCAGCGGCGGCGGCGTCCCCGGCCCGTTCGAGGCCTGGCTGGCGCTGCGCGGCCTGAAGACGCTGCCGCTGCGGATCGCGCGCCAGTCGCAAAGCGCCCTCGCCATCGCCCGGCACCTGGCGGATCATCCCCAGGTGGCCGCGGTCCACTATCCGGGCGTCGAGCCGTCCACGCTCGAGGTAGCCCGCAGCCAGACGCCAGGCGGCTTCGGTCCCTTGCTGTCGTTCGTGATCGCCTCGCGCGGAACCGCCCGGGACACGGGGCAGGCCGCGGACCTGGTGGTAGAGAGTTCGCGCCTGATCCTGCCCGCGACCAGCTTCGGCGGGGTCGAGTCGAGCTGGGAACGGCGCGCCAGGTGGTCGGGCGAGACGGCGACCGACGGCCTCATCCGGCTGTCGGTCGGCGTCGAGCCGGCTGCGGACCTGATAACCGACATCGACGCCGC
>PMOU01000229.1 GCA_003161205.1 Actinomycetota bacterium
TTGTGCGTCAGCCAGTGCACCGTGCCCCGCACCTCGACCACGCTGGCCTGACCGGTCCGGTCGCAGTCCAGATCGCCCAGGTGATCCTGGGCCGAGACCAGCCTCGTCGCCCGGCCCGCGGCGGGCGAGCCCAGCGACAGCTCGATCGGGTGCGGCTCCGGCGCGTCCGGTCCGTCCAGCATCCAGATGTCGCCGGCCACGTGGTAGACGATCCGCTGGCCGTCGGTGGAGGGGTTCCTGNNAGGAATAGATGTTGCCGGTGCCTTCGTGGTCGGACAGGAAGAACAGCCGTCCGCTGATCAGCATCGGGCTGGCGAGCTGGCCGTCCAGTCCGGTCAGGACCCGGGTGAACAAGCTGTCGGCCGCGGTGGCGGTCCACAGCCTGCCGNNCCCGCCACGCTCCCGGTGAGCAGTGCGGTGGCCGACGGCTCGATGGCCAGGTCGTTGACCGGGCCGAACGGCAGCAGCCGGGGCGGCGCGCCCTCATCCCCGAAGCCCGGGACGGCGTACGCCCGCCGGTATTTCATGGCCGGCTGGCCGGCCGAGGTGATGGCCAGGACCTCGCCCGCGGCGGTCCACCCGGTCACCCTGGTCTGCGGATCACCCCAGTAGGTGAGCCTGGTCGCCGCGCCGCCTTCGGAGTCGGCGCAGTACACCTCGGGGTTGCCGTCCCGTCCGCTGGTCCAGGCGACCCTGGTCCCGTCCGGAGAGAACCGCGGGTAGCTCACCGGCACGTCGTCGGCGGACAGGCGCCAGGCGTGACCTCCGCCGGCCGGACCGAGCCAGACCGCATCTCCGGCGACGAAGGTGATCAGGTCACCGTGAACATGGGGGTAGCGCAGGTATCCGGCCGGCATCACGCGGCGCCCTGGGACCCGCTGGGTCCACGGGGTTCGCGGGGTTCCCGGGGTTCNNCGGGGTGGCAGCGGCGGGCGCACCTTGACCGGGCCGGTCGACGGGTCGGGCGGCATCGAGGGCGGCTGCTTCTCCAGTGCCTCGAGGGCGAAGCGCACCGCCGTCTCCAGCTGCGGGTCACGGCCCGCGGTCCAGTCGTCCGGGGAGATCAGCACCTGCACGTCCGGGTCGACACCGTAGTTCTCCACGCCCCAGCCGTAATCGTCGAACCAGAACGCCAGGGCGGGCATGGTCATCCGGGTACCGTCGACCAGCTCGTGGTAGTCGTCGTAGCCGATCACGCCGCCCCAGGTGCGGGTGCCGACGACCGGGCCGAGATCCAGCAGCTTGATCGCGGCGGTCACGATGTCGCCGTCGGATCCGGCGAACTCATCCACCAGCGTGACGAGCGGACCGCGCCGCCCTTCCTCCGGGTACGGCACCGACCGCATCCCGCGCCAGGCGTCCCACCCGATGACGCGGCGGGCCAGCTTCTCCACGACGAGCTGCGAGATGTGCCCGCCGC
Organism: Actinomycetota bacterium; assembly: GCA_003161205.1. The sequence continues at coordinate 1,421 of PMOU01000229.1, forward strand.
CGTTCCCGCGCACGTCCATGACCAGGGCGTCGAAGCGCATCTCGGTCCGCAGGTCGCGATGGAAGTCGGCCCAGCCCTCGCCGACCATGTTCGGGATGTGCAGGTAACCCAGCCGTCCCTCGCCAAGCTCACGCACCAGCTGGCGCCGCCCGGCCACCCAGTCCTGGTACCGCAGCCGCCGGTCATCGCGCAGCGGCACGACGACGACCGGCCGCGGGTCAGCGGACGGGGGCTTGATCATCAGCTCGACCGGCTTGCCGATGGTCCCGGCCAGCAGGGGGCCGGGGCCGTGCACCGGGTCGAGCGGCCGCCCGTCGACCGCGACCAGCTCGTCTCCGGGCCGCACCACGACGCCGGGCGCCGCCAGCGGCGAGCGCGCCCGCGGGTCGGACGACTCTCCCGGCAGCACCCGGTCGATTACCCACCGGCCGGCCCCGTCGCGGGAGATGTCCGCGCCGAGCTGCCCGATGGCCGCCGGGTTCGGGCCCGAGCCGGGATCGGCGCCCGCCTTGGCGATGTAGCAGTGCGAGGTGCCGAGCTCACCGACCACCTCCCACATCAGGTCGGTGAAATCGTCCGCGCCGCGGACCCGGTCGAGCAGCGGCCGGTAGGCGTCGAGCACCCCGCCCCAGTCCACGCCGGACATGCCAGCGTCCCAGAAGTCGCGGCGCATCGCCCGCCCGGCTTCGGCGTAGGCGTGCCGCCACAGCGCGGCCGGATCGGCCACGAACCTGGCCCGGGCCAGGTCCACGGTGACCGATTCGCCCGGGGCGTCATCCTCCTTAAGGGGCAGGACCCGCAGGTCCTCGCCGTCCTTGACCACCAGCCGGGTTCCGTCGCCGCTGACGTCGAACCAGTCGAGCTCGTCGACCAGCTCGGTGACCTCGCGCTTGCGCAGGTCGAACCGTTCCAGAACCGGCCGCGGCGCGTCGTCTTCAGCGTGCGCGGTGCCCTCGCCGAGAACCCCGGCTACCGGCTCGCGCAACCAGGCCAGGCCGCCCTTGACGGCTCGCAGGCCGGAGTACCTCGCCTCGACGACGGGCACGCCGACCACGCGGCTGGGAAGGCCTTCGGCGTCGACTGACACCACGACCCGTTCCGCAGAATTGGTCTTTTCCTGGTCATCGGCGGACGGGTCCTGGTCCCAGGGCCGGCCACCTGGCAGCGGCCCGAACGGGGAGGGGGTCTGCTCGGCGAGCGGCACCAGGTAGGGCCGGCTGCCGAGCGGGAACGACATGTCGAAGGTCTGGGCGTCGTAGACCGGATCAAAGCTGCGCCGCGAGATGAACGCGAGGTAGAGACCGTCGGAAGTGAACACCGGATCGGTGTCGGCGAACCGGCCGTCCGTCACGTCGATGACCTCGCCGGTGGCGATCCGGGCCACGCGGAGGCGACGCAGCGGCTGCGGGCCGGGCTGGGACCAGGCGAGCCAGGCCGAGTCCGGCGACCAGCTCAATCCGCCGACGGATCCGTCGTCGCCGAGGGCCAGCTCGCTGACCTGCCCGGATGCAACATCGACGACCCGCAGAGCGCCGTCGTGAGCCGCGGCCGCGACCGTCGCCCCGTCCGGGGAGGCCGCCAGTTCACTCACGTAACCGAGTTGGCCGTCGGCCAGCGTCGAGGTCTCCGCCTCGCCGGCCACGGACCCGATCTCCAGCGCGTCGGCGCCGGACGCGTCGGTGACCCACACCGCCTGGCCGGTCTCGCCGAGCACCTGCGGCAGCCGCCCGCGGGCTTGGGGGTCAACGAGCAGCGCCCGCGCCGGGCCGTCCCGGTGCGTCAGCCAGTGCACGGTGCCCCGCACCTCGACCACGCTGGCCTGACCGGTCTGGTCACAGTTCAGGCTGCCGAGATGGTCCTTGGCCGAGACGAGCCTGGGCGTCCGGCCGGCGGCCGCGGAACCGAGCGTCAGCTCGAGCCGGCGCGGAGCGGGTGCGTCGGGGCCGTCGAGGATCCAGATCTCTCCGGCCACGTGGTAGACGATCCGCTGCCCGTCGGTGGACGGGTGCCGGGCGTACATGCCGTCGTGATCGGTGTGGCGGCTGATGTCGGTGCCGTCCAGGGCGCAGGAATAGACGTTGCCGGTGCCTTCGTGGTCGGACAGGAAGAACAGCCGGCCGCCGATCAGCATCGGGCTGCCGAGCTGGCTGCCGGTGTCGGCCAGGATCCTGGTGAACAGCGGGTCCTGGTCGCTGGCGGTCCACAGCTTGCCCCTGGTGCCGCCGCGGTAGCGCTTCCAGTAGGCGGGTTCGTTGTTGATCCGGCCGGTGAGCAGCGCGGTGGCCCCGTCGGCGAGGGCGAGATCGAAGACCGGGCCGAACGGCAGCCGNNGGCGAGAACCTCGCCGTGCCGCGTCCAGCCGGTCACCCGGGTCTTGGCGTCGCCCCAGTAGGTGAGCCTGCTCGCGGTGCCGGTGTCGGGGTCGGCCACGTAGACTTCAGGGCTGCCGTCCCGCGAGCTGGTCCAGGCGATGGCGGACCCGTCGCCGGAGAATCGCGGGTAGCTCACCTGAGCGCTGTCAGCGGATAGCTTCCAGGCCCGGCCGCCGTCGGCGGGGGCAAGCCAGACGTCGTCTTCGGCGACGAAGACGAGGAGATCACCGTTGATGTGCGGATAACGCAGATATCCAGTGGAAGTCACGCGGTTCATCCTACGGGCTACAACCAGCCCCGTTCTGAGGCAATTCGCAGCGCCTCGGCGCGGTTGCGGGCGCATCCCCGGTCCCGTGATGAGGCCGGGATGACTGGGGTTATCTGGCGTTAGCCCTGGTTAGCGGCCTACGGCGTAGCCCTGCATGCCGCGGGGGTTGGCGGCGGCGTACAGGACTCCGTCGCGGCGGGCGACCGCACTGACCCGGCCAAGTGACCAGGCCGGACGGACGTTGACCAGGTGACCGCGGCGCCGTAGGTCCTCGATCACAGCGGGGTCCACCCGCGACTCGACGTCGAGCACCCGCGGTTGCGCCTGGCGCGGGTAGAACGACGACGGCATGTGCGCGGAGTGGAACGACGGGAAGTCGAT
>PMOU01000328.1:0-4565 GCA_003161205.1 Actinomycetota bacterium
ATCCGTGCCGAGCTAGACGAGCTGGGCGTCGACCTCACCGACACCCCAGAAGGCCCCGTCTGGCACCTCCGCTGACATGTCCCGTGATCGGGTGTCAGCAACCCCCTTATCGCCGATGACCAACCGCCGGGCCCGAGGCTAGCCGCCCAGCTTCGCCAGGCCAGGCCAGCTTCGGGCTGTCCTCGCTAGTTTCGCCCCATGGCGCCGTTACGTATGCCGCGGGCCTGCCTTTGGCACCAAGACGACCTCCGCGGTCGCCGCCGCCGCCCTTGCGTCATCAGGGCCTACGGNNTGTTAAGCACCCCAGCGCGTCCGGGCCAAACTGGCATAATTCCGGACACGGATAGCAGAAGACTAACCGTGCCACATACGCACGTACGCTCACAGGACGGTGCACAGTACATGATCCGTATGAGAAGACCTCGACTCGCGGCCGGGATAGTGCTGGGGGTGACAGCGATCATGGCCCCGATGGCCGCGCTGGCTGGCCCAGCCTCGGCCTCGACCCCGGGCCCGGATACCCCGGAATCGGTGTCGTCGGGGATCAACGTAACCTCGCTCCCTGGCACCACGGCTTTCGGCAGCACCCCGGCCGACACGCCAGAGGACGTTTCTTTCATTCTCCATGAGCAGGACGTCAACGCCCTGGAAGCCGAGGCCGAGCAGGGCTTCCGGCACTACCTCTCGGTCAGCCAGTTCGCCAGCACCTACGGCCAGAGCCCCGCCAACATCTCCGCGCTGACCAGCTACCTGGCGCACTTCGGCATCAAGACCGACGTCTACGCCGATGACGTCGACGTCAGCGCCACCGGCACCGCGGGAGAATTCGACGCGGCGCTGTCGGTGACGCAGAAGCAGTATCACGTGCCCGCCTTCGCAGCTCACGACGGTCTCAGTGCCGTCCCGGCGCAGAACGTGCACGGTATCGCCACGTCGCCGCTGCTGCCATACCGGCTCTCCAACTTTGTGCTGGCCATCCTCGGGCTCACGAACTACGGCCCCTATGTCAGCCCTGCGGTGCACGTCAACAGCAAGGACGTCAAGCCGCAGACGAGTAGTTCCAGCTACTGCCTCGCGCTCACCGGGCTGCCCAACGCGTGCAACCTGCCGTCGAATTTCGCCGCCAACTACAAGCTCGACGGCCTGTACGCTAAGGGCGCCGACGGGGCGGGCCAGACGGTGGCTATCGTCACGCTGGCCGCCGTTGACCCGGGTGCGCCGCAGTACTTCTGGAAGCACATCGCGAAGGTCCCGGACACCGGGCGCACGTTCACCGTCGAAAACATCGACGGCGGTCCGGGCGCGCCCAGCGATGCCGCGGGATCCGGTGAGACAGACCTGGACCTGGAGCAGTCCGGATCCCTGGCCTACGGCGCGAACGTGATCGACTACCAGGGCCCCAACACCGACCCCGGTTTCGCCGATGGGTTCTTCACCGCGGCCAGTCAGAACATTGCCAGCACGGTCTCGGCGAGCTGGGGCGAGTCGGAAACCTATCTGGAGTCGCTGATCCTGGCCGGCCAGGAGGCGAAGACCTACGAGGCCGCGTTCGACGAGGCCTTCCTGGAGTTTGCCGCCCAGGGGCAGTCCGGCTTCCTCGCCTCCGGTGACGCGGGCGCTTACGACGCCAGCGACGACCTCGGCACCACCAACCTGTCGGTGGACACCTCGGCGGACAGCCCGTACATCACCGCTGCGGGCGGCACCACCCTGCCCTGGACCGGCACGCTCACCGGACCGGATGGCAGCGCCACCGTGACGGTTCCAGCTCAGCGCATCTGGGGCTGGGATTACCTGTGGCCGGCCATCGCGAAAACCACCGGAGCGTCCGAGGCCGCAGCCGCGGAGGCGAATATCGGCGGCAGCGGCGGCGGCTTCAGCCAGATCGAGCCGACGCCGATCTACCAGCAGTTCGTGCCGGGCACGCAGACCTTCCACGCGGTCCAGTACCTGACGCCTACCGATTACCAGACGATCGTGGCCGGCCTGGTCGAGCCGACCGAGTGGAGCTTCGACCCCACCCCGAGCGTGACCAGTGGTTCCGGTTACGGGCGGGCCGTTCCTGACATGGCGGCCGATGCGGACCCGTACAGCGGCTACCTGCTNNCCACCGCGGTCATCGACTCGTACCTGGGACACCGGGTCGGATTCCTGAACCCGTCCATCTACCGTGCCGCGCAGTCCTACGGCGACTCCCCATTCACCTCGCTGGACACCGCCGGGACCAGCAACGACAACCTCTATTACACCGGCAACCCGGGCGAGCCCTACAACCAGGGAGCCGGTCTCGGCATCCCGGACCTGACCAAGCTGGCCGGCGACCTCGGCTGACCGCGGTCGGGACTGCCCAGGCGATCATCGCTGAGCAACCCGTGAGCCCGGGCCGCACCCATCGTGGGCGCGGCCCGGGCTTATTTCATGGCCCGACCGTCGGCGACTGCTTGTACGCTGATGCCGGCGCAAAACGATGGAGGTGGCAGGTCTCGTGGCTCCGGCCGAAGACTGGGTGGCGCGCACCGCCGAACTGGTGCGCGCGGAGGGCGAACGCAGGCATCCCGGCGAGGCGCCTACCAGCGCGTCCGGGATCAGCCCGTCCGGTCCCGTCCACCTGGGGAACCTGCGCGAGCTGATGGTGCCGCACCTGATCGCGGACGAGGTGCGCCGCGGCGGTGCGCCGTGCCGGCACATCCTGTCCTGGGATGACTATGACCGGTTCCGCCGGGTTCCGGGCGGCTTCCCCGCCGAGTTCGCCGAGCACATCGGGCGCCCGCTGACCGCGGTGCCCGACCCCTGCGGCCAGCACGCGAACTGGGCCGAGCACTTCAAGGAACCGCTGCGCGAGTCGCTGGCCCGNNGTCCGGGTCACCGAGATCAGCCAGACCCAGATGTACACCTCTGGCGCGTACACGGAGCAGATCGTGCTCGCGATGCGGCGCCGCGCCGACATCGGCGCGGTGCTGGCCCGGTACCGCACCAAGCGTGCCGCCGAGCCCGACGACGATGACCCGCAGACCGCGGTCTACTACCCGTTCCGGCCGTACTGCGCGGTCTGCGGACGGGACGACACCACGGTGACGGCCTTCGACGACCAGACCACGGAGATCTCCTACACCTGCGCGTGCGGCGCGCACGTCGGCCCCATGCCGATCGCGCAGGTCGCCGGGAAGCTGGCCTGGAAGGTCGACTGGCCGATGCGGTGGGCGTACGAGCGCGTGACGTTCGAGCCCGCGGGCAATGACCATTCCTCACCCGGGTCCAGCTTCACCGTCGGCGGGGAACTGGTGGGGCTGTTCGGCGGCGAGATGCCGCTGCACTTCGGCTATTCCTTCGTCGGCTTCTCCGGGTCGGCGAAGATGAGCAGCTCAGCCGGTGGCGCGCCGACTCCGTCCGACGCGCTGGAGATCTTCGAGGCTCCGCTGGTGCGCTGGCTGTACGCCCGGCGGCGGCCCGAGCAGGCGTTCAAGATAGCCTTCGACGCCGAGGTGGGCCGGGTCTACGACGAGTGGGACGCGCTGACTCGCCGGGTCGCGGACGGCAAGGCCGACGCCGCGACCCAGGTGGTTTACGCCCGCGCGGCCGGCACCTCGGACGGACCGCTGCCGGTCACCCCCCGGCCGCTGCCGTTCCGGACGCTGGCCTCGGTAGCGGACATCACCGCCGGTGACCAGACCCAGAGCCTGCGGATCCTGCGGGACCTGACCCCTGCGGACCCGATCGCCACGCTGGCTGAAGTCCGGCCGCGGCTGGACTGCGCGCAGGCCTGGGTAGCCGAGTACGTCCCGCTCAACGACCGGACCCAGGTTCGCGACGAGCCTGACGTCGCCCGGCTCGCGGCCCTGACCGAGTCCGAGCGCGGCGCCGTCAAGCTGCTGACNNATCAGCGCGCCGCCGACAGCCGAGCTCAAGACGCTCCAGCGCAGCTGGTTCATCCTGCTGTACCAGCTGCTGATCGGCAAGGACACCGGCCCGCGGCTGCCGACGCTGCTGCTGGCCCTCGGCGAGGACCGGGTCCGCTCACTGCTCACCCCGCCGTGATCAGTGACACCGCGCCTGGTTACATCGCCGGGCGCAGAAGCGTCGAGCGCGGCATGCCGGAAATTTCTTTGTTTCAGGCGGCCGGGCCGGTGAGCAGCCGATCCATGATCCGGACACCGGACTCAAGAGCGGACAGCGGGACGCGCTCATCGGTGCCGTGGAACATGGCGTAATAGTCGTAGCCTTCCGGCAGCACCAGGGGCGTGAACCCGTAGCAGGCCATCCCGAGCCGGGCGAACTGCTTGGCGTCGGTGCCGCCGCTCATGCAGTAGGGCACGACCGTCGAGCCAGGGTCCTCGGCCAGCAGGGCCTGCGCCATGCGCGCCATCACCGGGACCTCGAGCGGGGCTTCCAGCGGTATCTCCTGGTGCGCGTACTCCCAGCTGACATCGGGCCCGGTCAGCGCGTCGAGGGTGGCGCGGAACTCGTCCTCGTAGCCCGGCAGGACACGGCCGTCCACGTAGCCGACCGCCTCGTCCGGTATCACGTTGAGCTTGTAGCCCGCCCGCAGCATGGTCGGGTTGGCGCTG